>JALOQH010000035.1 GCA_025453475.1 archaeon
AGTAATGTCTCTCTCGCTTGTCAGCATCTGCTTGAAAGTCGCTCTTATGTAATGCGCTGCAGGAATCTCAGAGTAATTCCCATCCTGCTCTTTTACAAGCTCGTAAACATCCTCCAAGAACATCCTATTTTCATCCAAATGCTCTGCCTTTGTGATAAAGATAATCTCAAATGTCTGATTTGAGAGATGCGGCGTAATCCATTCAACATAATCCAGCTTTCCATTCCCGTCCAAATCGTAAGCCTCAAACCCAACGTTTACGTTTTGTTCAACCCACCTTATCCTTATCGAACCCTCCTGCCCAACATTCACTTTCTCAGCGATATTTGCAAAAGAAACAATGTCTGTATAATTCAGCTCTTCAGGTCCTGAAATAACCACTCTCTTTCCCGCGGGCGTTTCCTGCTCAAAAGCCTGCGGTGCTTCAGTATAATACTCAATAGTATAATCTGTTGCATTCTCCTCCAATTCCACGATTATGCTATCAGTTGTATTTACTTCTTCAACAACTCTTCCTGTAAATCTGGAGAATATCTTCTTGAGCCATCTTATGAATCGGGGCTCTTTAGACAAATCAATCTCAGCGCTAACCTCCCCTGTAATTCTCACGATATTAGCATCTATCTCCACCAATTCATCCTGTTCAATTGCCCTTACCGTGATATTCTCCGCTTCAGCAGGCAGATTAATCGCCACATTTTCAGAGGTTTCAAGAGTTACATTCTTTGTCCATTTGACACGCTCTCCCAGTCTGATTCTCGCCCTTGTTATAGTGATTGTAATATTGCCCGTAAGATTCTCTTCAATTAGAGTGATATTCGTCTCATTGAGAATAGTTAAGTTCTCCTCTGTGATGTTGGCGAGTGTCTCGTTAAGAAGCGTCTCGTTTATTAAAATCCCTGTCTCATTTATCGTTTCATTTTCTATAATTGTTCCGCCAGCCCCGCCAGCTGCCCCTTCAACAGATATTTCCTTTTCAGCAGAAGCAATTTCTTCGCTTCCATAGACAAGTTGTATGCTCAAAATGCCTTCCTCAGCCTTAATGCCCAAATCAGCTAAATCAACATCCAACAAAATACTATTGTCCCCAAGATAATCCTCCCCAAATCCCTCTTCCAGAGTCTCATAATCCGTAGAAACAATTACTTCCCCGTTTTCGACCCTTAGCTCAACATTTTCATCCCCAATCTCTTCCCCGTCCACGCGCACGCTTCCAGAAACAAGCTCAGCGCTCTCTCCCTCTCCGAGAGAATATTCAAAGTCCTCTCCCTTTCTCGCGCTTCCTGAAATACTGCTCTCAGAAATTACAGCTCCAGTAATCCCAGACGAGTCTGTCTGAGTTTCTTGGGAATCATCTTGTGTGCTGCTCTCCTCTCCGGCAGAATTATCAGATGATATCTCGCCTGCATCCTCAGATGTTTCTGTTTCAGGCGTTGTTTCTTCAGGTATTTCAGAAGGCATTGCTGTTTCCTCAGCAGGTTGTTCTGTTTCGGGGACAGCCGGAGCCTCTGGCTCCGGTGTCTCCGGTTGTTGTAAAGAAGGTTCTCCATTAGGTTCACTGACTATGATTTCGAAGTCTACAGCTGGATAATTTACTCTACTCCCAGCCAATCCGTATCCGCTGCCTTCTCCGCCGATATTCGCGCCATCTGCATAGAATTTGCCGTCGATTTGTGTGTTGGTAACAATCTCAGAAATAGTCTTTTCAACTCTTTGCTCCCCGAGGGAGATAATAACCCTTGAATCAGAAGGAATAAGCTCTCCTGCCCGAAGAGTAAATTTCAATACTCCTTCAATACTCTCTCCGGAAACATAACTCTCATCCGCATCCAAAACAACTCTCGCTGTTTGCGGAGTGTAATTCGCAGCAAGGAAAAAAACAAGAACGCCGAGGGCAATGCACAGTAGAACAAATGGCATAACTTTTTTTACTCCACTGCTTACATACCAGTTATTGTTGTTCGCGCTCTTCAATTCATCAGGAGAAGGAGCTGCAATATATCTTTTCTTTACTTTATTGCCTTCACGATAAGACTCATAATAGTAAGGGCCATACCTTTTACCATTTATCCATAGATACTTCTTGTGAACCATGAAAAACCTTCTTTTTTACAACACTATTCATACAAATTTTTAATATTTAAAGCTTTACTCTACATCTTATTACGCCTTATAGCGCCAGAAAAACGCGTTTACTCTACTTTCCAAGCTTCCTGTTAATAGCCTCAATCTGCTTCTCAATCCCGTTTCGTGTTTTGACATACCCTTCTGAACTTATAACACCTTGCCGGTACCCCTCTCTCAATTTTTTCAGCTCGCTCTTCAACCTGTATTTCTTAAAACTCAAAGCCTCTGCCCTTTCCTCGCTCAATTTTCCGAAATAAACCTTTCCCTTAAGCCTGTCAAGCTTATTCAGCTCAATAATCAGCCTGTCTTTGTGCTTGATATAAGAAGGTTTTGCAATCTTGTTTTTCCTGAACTTTTGCTCTACAGTTTTTAATCGCGTTCTCAGCTTTTTCTTCTCCTCATTTACCCTCATCTCATGAACTATCTTTGTTTTCAAAATTCCAAAATGAACAGCCCATTTGTAAAATATGTAAAATATTAGCAAAAGTTCGCTTAATATAATCGCCACCAAAATAAGGTAAATCCACGAAGAACTAAAAGTAAATCCAGAATCAACAACATCAAATTCGTCATAAGCTTCTGCACTCGAATTATCATAGCTTATCCGCGCTATCAAAATATACTTCCCGGAAGAAAGATAGCCGTATGTCTTAAATTCCCTTCTCAGGGAGATATCCCCGACATTGCTCAAAACCTCTTCGGAAGAGTCAATAATTGTATTCTTACCAGCATCAGCAATCTGCATTCTTAATCCTACAGTCCCTTCAGTTTTAGCAAGATTAGCCATGCTCACATCAGCCACAACCTTTCCACCAGACCCTATCTCCTTATACTCCGGCAGGATTTTAACGCTTAAGTCAAACAAGGGCTTTAATGCCCTAACCTCAATAATAACATTGACATTTCTCACAATTCCGCCCCCCTCAATTCTGATTATGCCGTCGTAAATTCCTGGTTTCTGGCTCTGAAGAGCATAAAATCTAAGCCCTATCTGCCCGCTCTCCCCTGGCAGAATGCTTATCTTATTGTCGCGAATTACGAGAAAATCTCCCAATCCGCTTGCTTCTGCAGAAACACCTATTGTCGCTCTTCCAGTATTCTTGATAGAAAGCAATTTCTCAAGAGAACCCCCCTGCACCAGACTAATACCCATCAATTCCCCATTAACCTTGAAATCGTTCAAAGATGCATTAAAAGGGATTATGTTCTCAGGCTCAGAACAGCTCACAAAAAGACCAGTTATTTGCGAGAAGTTCAGTCCAACTATCAGCACCAGCATCAATGCTATGCATGAAAGAAAGAATATTCTCATCAGGTTAGACTCCTCTTTTCCCATATCTCCTCTTGGGAAACAGACTATTTATTTGTTTTTAGAATTAAATCCATCCTCTTTTTCTTATTCCAGAGTTGACAATATCAAATTCAAGCTTTCTCTCCGGCAAGCTCCGGTGTTTTCTGAGATACGCGGTTCTCTTTCCTTTCTCGCTCACAATCTCAATCAGGCACTTCCCCCAGTATCTCACAATATCCCCTGCAACCATCTTCTGTTCTTCGTCCCACTTGTAAACTTGATTAGTCACTAAAACAGGAATCTCTCTTTTCCGGGCAATCTCTGCAAGAATCCTCATCTGCCTCGCAAGCTCTGAGTTTATCTTCTGCACTTCCCAGTAATCTTTCTCTCCCTTATCTCTCGCCTCAGCGAAATCCAGCCTGTAAAGAATAGTCATGCCGTCCACGACAATTAAACCAACCTCATTCTTCAGATTTTTCAGCAATTCCTCGAATGCTTTTTTCTGCTCAGAGAAAGAAGTTGGCTTCAAAACAAGGATTTTATCAAGAACCGATTCATAATCCTCTTCTGCAAGCTGTTTAATCCTCTCGCTGCTGAATCCTCCTTCTGTATCCATATAAATGACTCTCTTGCCTTTTTTTGCCTGCGAAACCGCAGCAAGCAGGCAGAAATTCGTCTTCCCCGCGCCAGGCGCACCATAAATGACACTTATCACATCATTTTCATATCCGCCGTAAAGCATCTTATTCAAATCATAGCTTCCCGCGCTTACCTTTGCCATGTTAAAAGCAAATGTAATAGATATAAAAAGAAATATGTGATGTTAAGATAGGATTATTGTTAAAGAGCTCAGTTTCTGTTGTGCTAATAATTTGCCTCTAACAAAAGAACTATTTCTTCTTCAGGCTCGCTTCAAGCTTCTCGCAGTCTTTCTTTATAGCCTCAATTGCGTCGGAAATAGCCTTCTTTGCTGTCTTTCCAGAACTCTCTATTTTCATTGTCGCTGGCTTTGAAGGATGCTCTCTTCTCCATGCAGCAAAATCAACTCCCTGCATCTCAAGATACGCCCTCAGAATCTCGGCAACAGTGATGTTATCAATCTGCAGTTCAAGCTCGTTCTTTTCACTCTTCAGAACATTGACTTTCATAGAATCAAAGATAAATGGGTATTTTTAAATCTTTGTTCGCCGAAGAATTTGGGTCCGCAGTCGGTACGAGGAACCCAAAGACGAGAGCGAATCAAAGACAAGACAACAAGAGCAAATCAAAGAGAGTCATTTCAGAATAAATTCCTCACATTCACATAAATCTCTGCATTTGCCGCATTCTTCACATCTGTCGCACAAGCACATATTCAAATCCATGCCGCATTCGTCACATTTATCCATTACGCCTGCCCCTTAGAAATTAAACAGGATCGTCAAAAATAAGCTCAACCTCTCCAGTCTTGTCCGTACTCTTCCCGACATCCTCATTCACCGCCTCGCTCTTTTCTGCAGCAGGCTTGCTCTCAACTCGCTGTGTTCTTAAATGATATTTCTTCTCAGGAACTTTCACTTCAAGATTCTTCTCAACCAGTGTCCTTAGGGGCTGTGAAGTCTGCTTAGTGCTTGGATTCTTCCTCAGCACAATCCCAAAGTAACTCTCAAGCTTATTTACCATGACAAAATTATTCTCAGGCAGCACCCCATTCTCGATAATCTTCATGTTCAGCTCGCTCTCGCCTATTGCCTCTGCGACCTGCTTCCTTGTCAGCCCTTTAACTTTTCTCTTCTGCATAAGAGCCCAGTGGAAATTATCAATAAGCTCCTTTGAAAGGTCATTCTCCCCAGCCCTTAGAGGTTTTCTCAAATCCTCAAACCCGATAAATCCCTTCCTGTCAAACTTATTCTCTGTTTTCTGCGCAGCCTGCTTAGGGTCAATAGCCATCGGCTTTCTGAGAATCAATAACCCTTCTCTTTTTGCATATTCTTCAGAAACCCGTACTATTTTCCCGCTCTCTATCGCCTCAACAAAAGCCTCATTTTTTTGTGCATTCATCATAAAAAATTCATCATTTTCGGCTTTTTATTGTTTATTATACTCAAAAATATACGGCAATTATTTTGGAGTATTTGGAGATTACCTTGCAGACAGTCTTATGTAAAAGTTTTCTTCTGGAAAGTCGCGCCGAATATCTCTTTTTCAAGCTCTTCGAGAGTGACTACCTCTGAAACTATTTTCTTCTCATCGATAACTATTGAAGGGGTGGAAGATATGCCGTAAACTTCTTTCGCAAGTTCAATTGAAGCTATATCCAGATTCGATGCAATTGGAATAAGCAGAATCTCATTCGGATAGGCATTCTTTAAATCAGTCAGCAATCTCCCGTAAAATGCCTGCTCGCCTCTTTTCTCAGCGTCTTCTGTGGAATAATCAAAGAAGTAAGTCACTGTATGGAAGCTCTTGCATCTCGTTTTTGTGCTTATTGCTTCATTCCAAAGCATTATTCTCAATAAATCATATCTTTTATGCATTGAAATCATCACTTGCCTTGAAAATTGCGTGGAGGAGTCGTATTTCTCAAGTCTCTGCGCTTCCCCGTATATCTTGTCCGCAAAAGCGAATATGCTCTTCACAGCCAGGTCGCAGCTGATATTGGAGTTTTGCAGCATGGAGTATCTTAATTGCTCGTCAACCATGTTTACCTCGGAATTCATCAAATTGAATTCGAGCTTCTCAGCTCTCTGGCTCTCCAGGAAATAACCAAGGATAACCCCAATTCCAAATATGACGATTGTGAATACAAGAGCCTGCCAGAATACGTGCTTGTTGCTTTGAAACATTACCATTTGTAGTTCCCCCGTATCATCTTATAC
>JALOQH010000036.1 GCA_025453475.1 archaeon
TCAAATTCATTTCTATCTTCTTATTCCTTTCCTTGTTGTCCTCATAGCGCACATAATACTGACAACAAGGCTTCAGTCTATTTTATCGGGCAGACATCAACGCCGGTCTTAAGAACATATTTCTGATGATATTCCTCTGCTTTGAAAAACGTCTTTGCAGGCTTTACCTCTGTGACAATCGGCTTCTCAAAATATTTTTGATGGAATTCCTTTGAAATCATTGCTTCTTTTCTCTGCTTAGGGGAATGGTAGAATATTACTGAGCGGTAATTTGTCCCTATATCAGCTCCCTGCTTGTTTAATGTTGTAGGGTCATGCATTTTCCAGAAATTATCGAGCAATTCCCCGTAAGTTATCTTCTCGTTGTCAAATTGCACTTCAACAACCTCTGCATATCCTGTCTTGTGCGAAGATACCTGCTCATATGTCGGATGAGGATATTTCTTTTCATCCCCTCCCTCATATCCGGCTGTTGTTGCAATAATGCCTGGCAGCTTTGAGAACATATATTGTATGTGCCAGAAGCATCCCCCTCCAAATGTCGCTGTTTCAGTTGTCATTTTGATTCTTTAAATTTAAGCGCAACCCCATTTATGCAGTATCTTTTTCCGCTTGGAGGAGGTCCGTCTGGGAAAACATGCCCAAGATGCCCTCCGCATTTTGCGCATAGAACTTCTGTCCTTCTCATGAGCAGTGAATTATCGTCCTTATATTCGAGCGCTTCATCCGAATAAGGCTCTGTGAAACTGGGCCATCCTGTTCCGGATTCAAATTTGCCTGAGCTCTTGAAGAGCTTGTTCCTGCATCCAGCGCACTCATAAACTCCTTTCTTTTTATTGCTCAAAAGAGAGCACGAGCCGGGAGTTTCTGTGCCTTTTTTCCTCAGGACAGCATACTGCTCAGGCGTAAGAATCTTCTTCCACTCAGCATCTGTCTTTATCACTTTTTTTATCATTTCATCCCCTTCTTTAACATTTCAAGCGCTTTCTTCAGCTGGAATTCACCATTCTCTCCCCAATTTGCATAATTGTTGAAGTCTTTTGGATTGATAAAAATCCTCTCTGGAATAACATTCTCAGCAGGGTCAATTGTCTGGGGATTTATTTTCTTGACTCTTGCGACAAATCTGCCAGTGTATAAAACTTCATCTGGCTTGCCCTTGGGAAATGTCTTCCAACAGCCAAGTCTTTTAATGTCTTTAAGCTCCAAATCCGCTTCTTCCTGAGTTTCCCTTATGAATGCCTCTTCAGGAGTCTTGTCAGATTTCTCAATTCTGCCTCCAACAAGAGTCCATCCTCTCTCTTTCCCTATTCTGATTAAGCAGATTTTTCCATTGTTATCAAATATGAACCCTGCAACAGAATGAACCCCTGTTTCCTCAAAATTAGTATCATCTGACCATTCTGCCTCGTATTTCTCACCTTTCCAGATAATCTCGTATTTCATCATTTCTCTTAAAGCCAGACAACCTATAAAAATCTAATCACAATATTTTTAAACAGGATATATTTCCAATCATTGGGGTGGTTAGCCACCAGACTAATTCTGGATAACTGAAATGGAAGAACAAGAAAAAACCAGCGCAACAGCAATAACCCAGGAAATAGACATTCCAGCTTTCAGAGCAGGCTTATTTATGTGGGGGGCGAATATACTTTCTCCTGTCGAGATAGTGCCTAAACCAGGACTTGTAAACTTGGAGGAGGCATTTGAGCAGGCAGGCAACCTCATAAAGCAATATTTCCCCTGGATTGTCACAGGAGGCATTGGATTATATTCCCTGATTAGAGAACCTGCAGGAATTCTCGCGAGATTTGATACAATCGGGAGGAATGCAACTGAAAATGAAAGGCAGGAAGACTTAAGGTGGTATGGCGAGCAGGTTACAGGTCCGGAGGTAGGCAGCGGGGAAGATGAAGAATACAAGCACAATGCCAGAGTGAAGATATGGGACAAGGAATTTTATTATGTTGGGCCTCCAAGGCTTGTCAAGGCGAGGTTTGCCACAAGGGCTTTTTCAGGAGATTTGCCTGCAAAAGAGGGAATAATTGAATTAGCAAAGCAAGTTGATGAATTGGGATTGAAAGCAGGCAGAGAGATTGATGGAGAAACAATCAACCAGGGATATAGGCTATTCCATGCTGTCAAAGGAAAAATATATCATACTGGCTTTGGAAAAGTTGAGGATTATGATCCGGATAAGATGAATTCTCTGTGGGCTGAAGTTGAAGTCACAAAAACAGGAGATATAATGTATTATCCGCAGGGTGAAAGAGGAAATGAGAAAGATTTTTCTCAATTATTTGAAGATCTCCCGGCAGATATCGCCAGAGAGCTCAGGCAAACTGCCCGCAGAAAAAGATAGTCATTTCATCCCCTTCTTTAAAACTATTCGCCTCTTCCGGCATTTTGTTTTCGCGTTTCCCTATACTTGCGGATAGCCTCTTGCTTTACTTGCTCGCGATGCTTGTCACGAACAGTCGGGTCATTGGGATCTCCTCCAAAATGCCTGTTTAGGCTTGGGAAGCTGCCGCAGATACTGGCTGTTATTTCAGAATAGTCTATGGGATCCCACTCATTCCTATCCCACCAATATTTATGCACTTGCGAGTCTCTTTCAAGTTCATATGCCACGAATTTCTCTTCAGTAGTGTAATTCGCATCCAACTCGTGATGCAATATCCAGTGAGGATCACCGGCTGCCCAAAGAATCCTCCTTATGTAAAAATTCATATGGTAATTCTTAATTTTCGTTTCTGCCTCAAGCCGGACCCTCGGGTTTCTATGAATCATCTCTTCAAGCATCTCCCCAAGCACTTCCCCAGGATGATAAATTGCCCAGTAATTCCCATCGTGATATGTTAGGCATCCGATTACGTCAATAAGTTCTTTTGAGTAGCTATCGAGACCCTCTCTCTCCCTCTTTAATATCTCCAAAGCCACTTTCCCGCAAGTATGCTCGCTATGGACCCTGTCTAATGAAGCTGGGATTGCAAGAGGGCCATACTTTGCCAGTTTATTAACGACTTCGCTGAAATATCTAAAACCAACAAAATCCTTCTCGTTATTCTGTTCTCCGTCATTACTAAGGTCATTTGCATACTGCCGATTTCTCAAAAGAATGCTCATATCTCTCCGTCCGCCTGAGATGTATTCGTACAAACCGGCACAGTTATAGATTTCTTCAATCGCAAGCTTTTGCACTTCAGGGTCGTCTTTTTCCCACTTTGCAAGCGCCTCAAGTCCAGCAATCTTAAGTCTTATGTTTGAGCTCTTCGCGGACTTTATGCATTCTTCTTTATTCTCGCCGTATATTTTCATCAAAAGCGGCTTGAGTTCAGACTTCGCTACTCTCCATTCTTCTCTTTTATAGGAATCAAAAAGCCTTTCATTAGGGCCTGGGAGTTCACATCTGGGCAGAGCAGAATATGCAATTTTGTTTCTTCCACTGGCAAATCCCCTTTCGTTCTGTTTTCCCTCAGAGGACCTCTCCCAAACAACAGGGGAGCGATAATCTTCATAATTGCCATTGCATCCTGCTGCAGACAGCAACCCTGCGGCAACAGCGCCAAGGATTATTCTTCTTAGTCCCATATATTGCCCAAAGCAGAATTTTATTTATTCCTTATCAATATTCTCACTATTGAGGGATAGGGTTTGGTTTGTATCTGTAAATAATGCCCGCAAACCAGTAATCAGATACTTTATTTCTTCTCTTTTATTCCGACTTCTTTCTTCAACTTCTCCAGAATCCAAATCATCCCTTCTGTGTCTCTTCCGCAATATTTCTCCAATTTGGCGAAAGCCTTCTTCTTTTCATCTTCTTCAACATCTGCTGCGTTCATTGTCATATCCTTGTACATGTTGCTTGCAGCTGTGCCTTCCTGAACTTCCAAGTCTTCGTATCCTACATCAACAAGAGCTGGAAGAACGTTTTTCATTGAGGCGCTGCCTTTCTGCTTGGGATGATAGCATGCAAAATTCTTGAAAGGCACCATTAAATCAGCAAATCTCTCTATAACTCCATCAACAAACTTCCCATGCAGGGGATAAATCTCTGCTAATCCCTGCAAAACTCCGCCTTCAAACGCCTTATTGTAAACAACAACTGTTCCTTTTGCGCCAATTATCTTGCTCAAACTTTCAATAAACTCTTTTCTTGGGTCTTTGCCTAAATCCGCTATAAAAGAGAAATGCTTAGGCTTCGAACCTTCCTCTTCGAGCAGGTGAACAGAGTATTGGAAAGGAATATTCTGATAGGGTCTTGTGTTATCAAACATTGGAATTCCTGATGCAATTGTCTCAAAGTCCATGAACCAAAGCGGATATTTCAGCTTCTTCATGAAAGTCATCAAAGATTTGACATCCTTGTACATCTCCTTGTTCATATGGCACTTCTTCTGTATTTCCTGCTTGTCATTAAGTTCGCACTCTTTTGGAATGTCTTTTATGTGCATTACCCCCTGATGGAATAGGTCAAGTATCTTATCGATTCTTCCTGTTAAGTCAAATATGTCGCAGTGCGGATGCTTCTTGTATAATTCATCGCTCTCATGCACTCCGTATTCATCCTCGCACCAGTATTTGCCCGGCTCGTGCTCTGGCGCCTCGGGCAAAGCAATTATCTTAAACAGCTCTTTCACCTTATCCGAAACAGTTCCAATCAGCTCCCCAATATCCTCAGTCACATCGGAAATTACAAAAAGCTCATCAACATCAATCTCCCCATTGCGAACATATTGATTATTAAGATGCATGACATAGCAGTTCTTAATCTTCAAGCCAGCGCCTTCATACACCCATTTTTGGAAAGCAACATCCTCAAGATGCTCTTCCTTAACAGATGTCCCGCTCTTAACCTCAATAAGATTCCATTCTCCGTATTTTCCTTCGCTTTCCCCGCCAGCAACAGGCTCAAGGACGTCAGCGCGGGCATAGCATCTCCCAAACTTTGAGTTATAATCAAAGCCTGCCTCAAAAAGAGGAACCCTTTTCTTAAGAAGCGCATATGAGTTGTCAATGCTCTCAAAGAAACCGCTTTCTTCAGAAGACGCAGCAACCCCGCCTTCGAATCTAGAGTGGGCTTGTGCTATCTTTCCCACCTTAGTTCCTTCGTCCATAATCCTCTGCCCCGCAGCATCCCTCTCAGGCAGCTCATCAGGCGCATTAAAAGCAAGCCAGAGCCATTTCCGGCACTTTAAGCCCGAAGTATATTTGGATTTCGTGAGGTATTTTGGCTTGGACGTTTTAGGAGCTTTATCAATTGACATACGGGGGGAAAGAAGTAAGGGGATTTAAGGGTTTTGGAGGATTGATAGTGCAATGTCCCTGCCGTGTGGGGTTAATTGTGTGATCTTAAGAGGGAACTTTTGGGCAGTTTAGCAGTTTAGTGCCATGCAATGCCGTGTTCGGGTGCAGTTCGGTGCAGTGTATTGCAGTGCAATGCAGTACGGAACACAGTACAGTGCCGTACAGCACAGTGCCGTGCCTTTTGTGCCTTCAGTGCCTTCCATGCTTTTAATCCTCAATGATGTCTGGGATGGAAGGGGTTTTTAACATCATGCGACAACGGAGGCGTGACAGATGGGAGGGTTCAGAGAAAGAATTAAAAGTCGGGGTTTCTATCGAGGGTTATGACTCAGAACAATCAAAACGGGGACTTAGGATTTGAAGCGAAGCTCTGGCAAGCAGCAGACAAAATGCGAAACAACATGGATGCTGCTGAATATAAGCACGTTGTCTTGGGGCTAATCTTCTTGAAGTATATTTCAGACTCATTTGAAGAGAAGCACCAGAAATTGTCCAAAGAAAAGGGCGCCGACCCTGAGGATAAGGATGAATATCTGGCAGAGAACGTATTTTGGGTTCCTTCAAAGGCCAGATGGAATTTCATTCGAGATAATGCTAAAATGCCTGAGATTGGCAAGCTTATTGATGATGCAATGGACGTGATTGAGAGGGAAAATCCTTCCTTGAGAGATGTTTTACCTAAGACTTATGCAAGAGCTACCTTGGATAAGAAAAGACTTGGGGAACTTGTTGATTTAATTTCTGGAATAGGGCTCGGAGATAAAGAAAGCAAGAGCAAGGACATTCTTGGGAGAGTTTACGAGTATTTCTTGGGAGAGTTTGCAGATGCAGAAGGAAAGAAGGGCGGGCAGTTTTATACACCGAAATGCATTGTTAAAACTTTAGTTTACACATTGAGACCATTTAAGGGCAGGGTTTATGATCCCTGCTGCGGT
>JALOQH010000002.1 GCA_025453475.1 archaeon
TCATAACCACTAGACTATAGGGCCATATCCTAAAGCTGAATTAACGATTTATAATATTATCTATAAGCACACAAATCAATATAAAGTTTAAACAAAATAGAGAGATATGCCTAAAATAACCCGCTCCAGTCAGCTCAAAGAAAGAAGCACAGGCTATAATTTTATCAGATTCTGGCAGGATTTCACAGAAAGAGACGAGGTCTGGCAGGAAGAAGATGGGGGTTCATTCTTGAAATGGGGCGTCCGAAGAGACTTGCGAGGGCTATGCAGTGTTTGCACCCACTATCTCTACACAAGAGGCAATCCCACAGGAGAAGTAACCGTAAGACAAATTGTAGACCACGTCTCAAAATACGACCCCCTATTTGCAAAAAGAGTAAAGGGGCAATACGAGAGTCTACCAGACATAACAGTAAAAGAATGGATAGACAGGGTTGTTCACAAAGAAGATAAAAAATTGAGGGAAATGCTCGGCCTAACCGATTGATTCTAAAAATGGCCCTACGCGGATTTCTGTTTGCCGCAGGGAGGATGCCCACAGCTCACAAGCGAGGAGCACCGCAGCAAGAGCAAATCAGAAAAGATTCCGCGATGAACAAAATGGCCCTACGCGGAATCGAACCGCGGCATTCTCCACGTGAAAGAGACGTTCTACCATTAGACTATAGGGCCGAGTATCAAGAAAGCCTGCAGAGGGAATCGAACCCCCGACCCACAGTTTTTTTGTAGCCTTATTACAAAACTGTTGCTCTACCGACTGAGCTATGCAGGCATGAAACTCTCAAATATTAATCCTTTAAAAATACTATTGTTTCTGTTCACCGAAGAATTAAGGCTCGCAGCCATCAGGCGAGAAGCCGTAAGGCAAGAGTGAATCAGAAAAAGCATTATTAAACATTAATCTTATCCGCAAACTGCCCGATAATAGGAACCGGTTTCATCTTTCCGCTTAAAGAATATATGATTCCGACAACCCAGAGCAATATCCAGCATATCCAGAGCAATGAGGCCAGAAGCCCGCCCAATATCGGAACAAGCGCAGCCACCCAGATAACAACTGAAGAAATGAAAAGCACAAGCCCCTGCTTCGCATAGAACATCACATACTGATTATTTTTCCTCAGGGCGAAAGCAATGATAAACCCGATTATTGTCAAAAGCACTGCAAGAAATGCAAACAGCTTTGAATCGTCCTCTTTCTTAACCGCTTTTTTTGGCATAAACAACTAAACAAATAGTTCTATAAAAACCTTTTCAAAAGCAGAATTTATTGCTCGTCCACGAAAGTTGCTTTCCCGCCGGAGACAAGAATAGCGGAAATCTCATTCTCTATGTTCGCGAGTTCTCCTGCTGCAAAAGGCCCGATTAGGTTGCCAGTCATGTCAACAAACTGCTCAACATCCTGATTAAAAATAATCATTTTGTTTTTCTTTCCTTCTTCCGCTTTTTTCGCGCTCATTGTCTTGCCCAAATCCTTGTCACTCTCCTCAAAAGCTTTTACAAGCTTCTCAAACAAATCCCGTTCCATCGGCAGCATATTTTCATAATCTCTCTTCATGATTCCTGTTTCGGCAGCCACAAACACGAGATTTAACAGTTTCTTCTTTCTTCTCAGAATCATTTCCTTGAATATTGCAATGGAATTCTCGAGCTGCTTCTTTGTCTTGTTTATTGAATCAGCAAACAAATCATCTTCTTTCGAAGACTGCTCCTTCTTCTCGCTCAGATAATCAGAAACATCTTTTAAAAAATCCTTTGGCAATAGTTGCAGATTCTCAGAAAACTTCTCCTTCCTCAAGAGCTCATACATGTCATTGTAGCTTATCATATTATACCCTCCCAATTTTGCTTTATAAAAATAGTTATACTCTCGTTAAATTGGCAAAATAAATTATTTCAGAAGGTTATTCTCGACGAGGTTCATCCACGAAATTCTTCTGCCCTTAAGCCCTTCTTCCTCTGTAAATCTTTTCTCTTCTTCTTTGTCTTTTCCGGAGGGATAAATAAGAACAGGCACTGGATTTGAAGCATGCGCGCTCTTCCTGCAGGAAGTTGTATGGTCAGGTGTAATTACAACCTTCACGTCATTCTTCTTTATCAGTTTCTTCAGATACGAAAAGAACGCTGAATCGAGAATCTCAAGCATCTTTACTTTATCGTGCGGCTTTCCGTCATGCCCGGGCACATCTGTCTCCTTGAAATGAATGTAAAAATAGTCATATCTTCTTTTTTTCCAGAAAAGCATCCTCTTTGCGTACTTTGCCGCCCTTTTCAGCCCATCGTAAAGATTGCCATAAACATCAATTCCTTTCATCGCAGGATATTTGAACTTGTAAACTTCCATTCCAGCAGCATATGCAATTCCTATCTCAAGAGGCATATATCCCAGGCAGAGCCACTTTCCCTTTAATTTCTTGAACTTCGAAGGCTCATTCCCCGCGCCTCTGCAGAAAACAAAATTAGCAGAATACAAACCCTTCTTAGCCCTTGCAATGTTAAGCGGATGTTTGTTTAATATTTCAAAAGCCTGTCTTGCGAAACTATTGACTAAATCTGCAGCAAGCCTTGAGTCTTCCTCATCATCGAGCGGTTTTGAAAAGCTGAACTTCCCTCCCAAAAAACCCGTAGCATGCCCTGCATTGCTGTAAGCAGGATCGATATTTGAGATATTTGCAGAATGCCCCCCGCGAATCACGAGCACAGCACGATGCTGCACCCCCGGAATAAGTTCAAATTTGTGCCCATGCGGCAGTTTAACTTCATTGTTCACAGCCCTGGCAAGAATAATCGCTTCTTCTGTGCTTAATGTTCTGCCTGCCCTTCTGTCAATAATATTAAGATTCTGCAAATCATCGATTGTTCCAAAATTGCATCTGAAAACCAGGTCCCCATTCTTTAATTTCACGTTCAATCCTCTCGCTTCTAATGGACCGCGCGGCGCGTAATTCGGATTATACCCCAGGAGAGAAACAACTGCAGATGAAGATTCCGGCGCAATTCCCTCTTTTATGACAAATGAGTGTTCTATCTTGGATTTTCTAGCAATCTCGTCCAGATTTGGCGTCTTTGCAGCCTGTAACGGGGTCTTTCCCCCAAGCACAGAACATGGCTCATCAGCCACGCCGTCTATAACAACTAACACCCCTTTCATAAGACATCCTCACTATCAAAGTTTATAAAGTTTCTCCGAATATAAGATATATGTTTGAATCCCTGAAGAAAAAACTCGCATCCTGGTTGGGAAAGCCTGAAAAAAAGACCAAGGCAAAGCCAAAACAAAAGGCAAAGAAAGAGAAAAAAGCCGGAAAAAAGCAGAAGAAACCGGAAAAGAAAGTTAAAACCGGGAAAAAAGCAAAACCTTCTGTAGAGGAACAAAAGATAATTCTCGAAGAGACAAAAGAATCTCCTGAAAAGCTCGAAATAAAAGAAGAAATAGAGATTATAGAACCAGAAGAGGAAGAAGTAAAAGAAGCAGAGGAGGAAAAACCCAAAAAAGAAGGATTTTTCTCAAAACTCTTCAAGAAGTTCTCCTCGGCAAAAATATCTGATAAGGATTTCGATGAGATTTTCTCGGAATTGGAGATAATTCTTCTCGAAAACAATGTTGCTCTTGAAGTTGTTGAAGCTATTCGGGACAATCTCCGTTCTTCTCTTGTAGGAGCAGAAATCAAGAAAGAAAATGCAGACAAGGTAATCACCGAATCTCTCAAAAAAGCTATTCTCGACGTGCTTATTGAGCCTGAAAATCTTCTCGAAAAGATAAAATCCAAAAAGGATTTGCCATTTGTCATCCTGTTCTTCGGAATAAACGGCTCAGGAAAAACAACAAGCATCGCAAAACTAGCTCACAAACTGAAAAAATCCGGGATTTCCGTCATTATGGCTGCAGCAGACACATTCAGGGCAGCTTCTATCGAGCAGTTGAAAACACATGGCTCTCGTTTGGGTATTGAAGTGATATCAAAAGATTACGGTGCAGACCCTGCCGCAGTAGCATTCGATGCAATCAGCTACGCGAAAAAGAATCACACCCAAGTTGTCCTGATAGACACTGCAGGAAGAATGTACACCAAGCAAAATTTAATGAAAGAAATGGAAAAAATAGTCCGCGTCTCCCGTCCAGATTTAAAAATATTTGTCGGAGAGTCAATAACTGGAAATGACGCAACAGAACAGGCAAAAACATTCAATGAAACCGCAGGGATAGACGGAATTATTCTCAGCAAAGCAGATGTGGATGAAAAAGCAGGCACAATTCTCTCTGTTTCGTATGTTACAAAGAAGCCCATTCTCTTCCTAGGAATTGGGCAGAATTATGAAGATTTGAAAGAATTCAAAAAGTCAGATGTTCTGGCCCATTTGGGATTGGAATAGAATCACCTGCAACCGCAATCTAAATAACCCTTAAAAACACCCTATTTTTAGAGATATTACCATGTTGGAGAAATTATCATCTGTACTAAAGAAAACAACAGACAAGATAGCGAATGCCATATTTCTCGATAAAAACATGGTTGACTCAATTGTCAAAGACCTCCAGAGAGCGCTTATAGAAGCAGATGTCAACGTCTCTCTCGTTCTCGAGCTAACAAAAAAGATAAAACAAGCAGCTCTTGACGAAAGAATAAAAGGTATAGAAAAGAAAGAGCATATTATAAAGCTCCTTCATGATGAACTCATTAAAATTCTCGGAAAGAAAAAAGAAATTGTTCTCGGAAAGCGCAATGTTTTTATGATGGTGGGCTTGTACGGTTCAGGAAAGACCACAACAATCTCAAAACTCGCAGCATATTATGCAAAACGGGGAAACAAGGTCTGTGCAATCGGGCTTGATGTGCATCGCCCTGCAGCCCCGGAACAGCTTAAACAACTCTGCGACAAAATTGGAATAGCCTGCTTTATAGACCAGAATGAAAAAGACCCCAAGAAAATCTGGAAAAAGTTTGAAAAAGACATGAAAGAATATGCCCTTGTTCTCGTGGATACATCGGGAAGAGACGCTCTTGAAAAAGACCTTATCAAAGAAATAAAAGACCTGGCAAAACTTGCGAATCCGACAGAAACACTACTCGTGATGCCTGCAGACATTGGGCAGGCAGCAAGGAAACAGGCAGAGGGATTCAAGTCAGCAGTGAACATAACTGGAGTTATAGTTACAAGAATGGATTCTACAGCCAAGGGCGGAGGCGCACTGACAGCCTGCGCAGAAGTCCAAGCCCCGGTCATTTTCATCGGGACAGGCGAGAAACCCGCAGACATGGAGCCGTTTAATCCGGAATCGTTCCTTTCCCGTTTATTGGGCATGGGTGACCTTCAGGCACTTATGGAAAAAGTCCACTCTGTGATGTCCCAGGAAGAAATAGAAAAAACCCAGCAGAAATTAAGAGAAGGAAAATTCACAATGTATGAATTTGAACAGCAGATAGAAGCAATGGGTGAGATGGGCTCCATGGACAAGATTCTTTCAATGATTCCGGGATTAGGCAAGGCCAAAATCCCAGAAGGTGCTCTCGAATCTCAACAGGGAAAAGTCAAAAACTGGAAAGCCGCCATAAAATCAATGACAAAAGAAGAAAAAGAAAATCCCGAAGTCCTTGAAAAGCAAACATCGAGAATTCAAAGAATAGCCAAGGGCGCAGGAGTCACAACAACAGACATTCGAACCCTTATCAAGCAATACCGAATGATTAAAGAAATGATAAAATCCCAGTCAGGTCTCGTTGAAGGCAAGCTCGACCAAAAAACAATGATGAAACTCGCCCGCAAGTTCGGCAAGAAGATGAAGCTTTGATTCTAAAATGACGCAGAATATAATTGGAACAGGCGCAGAGGCAGTTCTCATCCATAAGGGCACGCATCTCATTAAAGACAGGATAAAAAAATCCTACCGTCTTCCAATTCTCGATGAAAGATTAAGAAGGCAAAGAACAAAGAAAGAATCCCGTTTGCTTGAAAAAGCATCCAAGCTCATCCCTGTCCCAAAAATCATCAAGACAGATGAGAAGGAGAAGATAGAGATGGAATATATTGATGGAAAAAAGCTCTCGGAGCATCTTGACACCCTTAACAATGCAGAAAAAATCTGCAGGACGATCGGAGAACAGATAGCAAAACTGCACGATGCAGATATAATCCACGGGGATTTAACCACATCAAACATGATTCTAAAAGACGATAAAGTCTATTTCATAGATTTCGGCCTTGGTTTTGAGTCAAAAAAAGCGGAAGACAAGGCAGTAGACCTGCATCTCATTAAGCAGGCTCTCGAAGCAAAGCATTTCAATCATTTCGAGAAGTTTTTCTCCCAAGTTCTGGAAGGCTACAAAATCTCAAAACATCACTCTCTTGTTCTTGCACGACTGAAAGCAGTTGAAAAACGTGGCAGATACAAACAGGCCGCTTGAATCCCTTGTCCCCAAAGATATAAAAATGCAGGTTAGCCGTTCTTATCTTTATGGCTAAAAAGGCAAAAAAACCAAAACCCTACTCTTTCCGGATAGTCAGGGGGTATAATGTCTCAATCCGTCAAACCTCTTTCTTTTATCCTTCCAACGGAACGCACGAGGAACTTGACACGTTCATGCAGACTGTCTGGCCGGCATTTCAAAATCTTGCTCCGTTTATAACAAAAGGCAATATTCCCTCATTTCTTGAGAAAATCCTTAATTCAGAAGTCTGCGACAGGATGAAAGCGCATGGAAGAACAAGATTAACAAAAATCTCGCTTAGAGATTTTTGCCAGACTCTCTCCGAAGATATGGCTTTCTACGTTAAGTCAATTGGTGTGGAAAAAGCTGAAGACCCTATCTACGAATTCAAGGAAGGCCACCTCGAAGGTTATTTGGCAAGAGCAAAATCCTCCCTGGTAGGTTATTCTCCAGATGGCAGAATGTACACCTCCCAAGCCGAAGAAGAAGCTGAAATAACCAAAGAACAACCCATAAAATAATTATAAAATAAAAATAGCCCCGCGCGGATTCGAACCGCGGTCCCAGGCGCCAAAGGCCTGTATACTTGACCACTATACTACGGGGCTATTAGAAATAATGGCTTTGCTTAGTTTATTAAAGTTATTGCTTGCTCACTTCTGCCAGACCGATTTTATTCAGCTGGAATTGAGGTAATTTGAGCAAATCAATCATTTTCTCCAAACCCTCTTTCTGCTCATGCTTCAAAACAATTGTTCCTGGACTAAACCTCCCAATTTGATGGAAAGGATTTGTCATTAACACAGCTCCCCCTCCGACAAGATAAATCTGGCACCTTGCATCAAGTCTATGCCCGAAATCATGGGCATTTTGGCTGCAATCAGAAGCTGCCTCCGAAGAAATTTCCTGAAAAGGCTCAGAGGGTGCATATTCATGCCCATAAGCATTGATATTGAAATAACATGCTCTGAATAATTCAGGTCTGCTCATTATAAAATAACAAATAAGGGATTTTTAAATAAATCTGTGCTCTGATAAGATTAAATCTTTATCCCGCTGTCCTTCGGATTCTTCGAATGCTGGTCCATTTCTCCACTCATCAGGCAATCCCAGCACGGCCTCACTGTGCCGTCCTTGCCCACTATTCTCTGCGAGCCGTTGCACTTTGGGCATTTCTTCTTTTCGTTTTCCATGAAAAATAGACAAAATGGGACTATTAAAAATTTCCTATATTGCAGAATTAAGCCAGTTCAAAAACCCTGATCTCGCATAAAGCAAGGGGATAAATCTTCTTCAATTTGACAAAAAGCTCCTTCTGAATCTTGTTTGTCATAATCTCTGAAAATCCTTCCTTGATTGTTCTCGCTTTGAGATGTTCTCCCAAAAATTTCTTTGCGCTCTCCCTGAGCTCCCTTCTGACACTTCTCGAAACCTTGTTCCTGGTTATCATAAATGGCTTGACTCTTGCTTTCCCGTCCTTTAATTCGACAACAAACGAATCTTCGACATAATCAATTCCTGTCCTCATCATCCTTCTGATATACGAGCCAACAAGTTCCAAAGAGATAGGCTCTCCTTCCAAACCCTCGGCAGCTTTCTTTATCTTCAGCTTCAACTCAAAATTCTTGCCTTTTAGGCTTCTTGTCAAATCCAGCTTCACAATCCTCCCCTCAAGCTCCTCCATCGAACCAGCATAGAGGTGAATTTTCGCAGCAGTCATCGGAGCTTTAGCCTCGAAAAAGCTCTTCTTTGCGCCCTTCTTGACCTTGATTATTTTTTCTTCTGCCATTTTTCTCCTTATTTGGAAACTTTCTCCCCGACTTCTATTCTTCCTGAGCGTATTGCTGTTTTCATGCCCTTGCTTTTCCCGCATATCTTGCACTTATAAAGAACAGTCAGTCTCTTTGTGACTTTTGTCTTCATCTTTCTTGATTTGACAGCCATCTTGCTGTACCTTCCCTTGTTTCCATAACCGGTTGTTAATCCTCTGGCGTTTGTTCTGGACTTCCCGCCTCTTGAAAGAGGATGCGTCGAACTTCTTGCTCTCTGCTTTGCAATAGAAATAGCCTGCTGAGTATGTTTTCTGCAGTATGGGCAATATCTTCTTGTTTCCTTTGGTAGTTTCATATTATTTGAGATTGATTAGATAAGCTAACCTCGCCCAATTCTAAGCAAGGGTGCGCTTGTATTTCTCTATGATTTGAACGCTTTTTAAGCCTTTTGCTTTTGCAAGTCATAGAACTGCATAATCGAAACCTTTTAATACCGTCTTATCAAAAAATTATAATGACAGAGGATCTGAAAACTCCGCAGCGAGAAACTTCACAGCAGGAGCGAGAAAGTTCGCAGCAAGAGAGTTTGCAGAAACCAGAAAAGGAAAAGCCGTCATGGCTCAAGATGAAGCCCGCTGAATTGGAAAAAATAGTCGTAGAGCTATACAAACAGGGCGAGCCAATCGCCAAGATAGGATTAATTCTCAGGGACAAGCATGGAATTCCAAAGGCAAAGCTTCTTGGGAAGAGAATAGCCCAGATTCTGAAGGATGCAAAAGTCGCGCTTAGGAATGAAAACGAAATCACCACGAAAAGGATGAACTCTCTAAAAGCTCATATAGAAAAGCACAAACACGATCAGCCTGCAAAGAAAAAGCACGTCGCTCATATGTGGGCCATTAAAAGAGCTGAAAATAACTCAATTATATCTTAATCATATTCAAAAGAGGTAAGTCAAGGGAATGTTATCTGCAATAAAGTCAGCAATAGAAAGAATAGATATTCTTTCAAAAACAAAACCAATAACAATCATAAGCCATTTTGATACAGACGGCATAACCTCTGCTGCAATCTTCTCCCGCGCCCTCCAAAGATGGAATAAAAAGTTCTCCGTAAAAATACTAAAAAGCCTCGAAGAAACCCACATCCTCGCTCTCCCGGAAGATAATCTCCTGGTTTTTCTAGACCTTGCTTCAAACTCAATGAGATATCTAAAGAACAAGAAAACAGATATATTCATACTGGATCACCACGAGATAACAGATGAGATTCCTTCAAATGTCACCATGATAAATCCTCACCTCTATGACAAGGAGCCAATGTCTGGTGCAGCAGTGGCTTATCTCTTTGCTAAATCCCTCTCTCCAGAGAATAAAGACCTTGCCAATCTCGCAGTAATAGGCATGGTTGGAGATTCTCTTGAAAAGAATCTGGGAAGAGTCTACGATGAAATCCTTCGTGACTCAAACACCGTAATAAAGAAAGGACTTCTGCTCTATCCTTCAACACGCCCGCTGGATAAGGCTCTTGAATACTCTTCGAGCATGTATATCCCGGGAGTCACAGGGTCATATCTTGGAGTTCTCGAGCTCCTAAGAGACGCGAACATCCAAAAAACAGAAGATAGATACAAATCAATTCACGAACTCACGGATGAAGAAATGTCCAGACTGATAACTTCCATAATGCTCAGAATGGTTGGGCATGATACTACCCAGGAAATGATTGGAAATCTGTATCTTGTCAAATTTTTCAACAAACTTGAAGACGCAAGGGAGTTTTCAGCCCTTATTAATGCCTGCAGCAGGATGGATAATCCCGAAATAGCCCTTGGTTTTTGTCTCGGCAACAGAAAATACATTGAACAGGCAGAAAAAGTCTATATAGAATACAAACAGCATCTTGTTTCAGCCCTGCGTTATGTCTCAGAAACAGACAAAATCACCGGAAACCATTATGCAATTATAAACGCAAAAGACAGGATAAAGGATACAATAATTGGCACTGTCGCATCGATAATCTCTCACTCTCCGGCCTATCCCCAGGGCACAATAATAGTCGCTCTTGCCTATAATGAAGATAAAATCAAAGTCTCTGCAAGAATGTCCGGCAAAGAAGGCAAGAATGTAAGGGAAGTTCTAAGCAAAGTCGTTGTTCCTCTTGGCGGAGAAGTTGGCGGGCACCCAAATGCCGCAGGCTGCCTCATCTTAAGGGAGCAAGAATCTCAGTTTATCCAGGAACTTCAAAAAGTCCTCGAAGTTGAGCCCATAAAGGTTTAAACCCAATGCCTTGTAAAAGTAAGCAAATCTTTAAATCCCCTTAAAATACATAATTTCTATGGCAAATACCCGCAAAAACCCCCGGAGCAAATTCCTCAGGATAGTCTGCCCCAGATGCAAAAAACAGAAGACAGTATTTGGAAAAGCCACCACTCTCGTCAAATGCGAAGGATGCAACTATCTTCTTCTGCAAACAAAGGGCGGAAAATCAAAAATCCGTGCCCCAATAAAAGAGGTGCTTTGGAAATGAGCGATATCAAAGAAGACGACATAGTGATGTGCACTGTGAAGAAGATAGAAGGCACAACTGTCTTTGTAGACATAGATGATAACGGCTCGGGAACAATCGTCTTCTCAGAAGTTGCAGCAGGAAGAATCAGAAATATAAGGGAGTACGTAATTGTTGGAAAAAAGATAGTCTGCAAGATTCTCAGCATAGAAAAAGGCAACGTTCACCTTAGCTTAAGAAGAGTCACTGCAAAAGAAAAAGAAGAAATGAAAGAGAGGTATGAAAAAGAAAGAACACTTCTTGGAATGCTAAAGGCGTCATCAAAAAAGCCCGGGGAAATTCTGGCAAAAATAAAGGAAAAACTCGGAATTCTCGAGTTTCTTGAAGAAGCAAAAACAAATCCCTCTGAAATAGAAAAATTCCTTCCGAAATCAGAAGCCCAAACCCTGATAAAAATCATCTCCGAAAAGAAAGAAAAGGAAAAAGAAGCCAAAAAAGTAATCTCGGTTCGTTCTTTGTCAGAATCCGGAATAAATGATATCAAATCTTTTCTCCAGTCGGCAAAGGGAGTTGAAATCCGCTATCTCGGCTCTTCAAAATTCTCGGTTTCGTCAACAGGAAAAGACTTCAAGGACGCAAATCACCGCGTTCAGGCAGCAATAGACGTTTTGAAAGGCAAAATCAAGGAAAAAAAGGTTATCTTCGAGTGCGAGGAAAAGTAATTTAAAATGGGAAATAAGAATGGTTGCTGGACTCCTAGAACCCGCTGGAGGTTGTAGAATGAATCTCAAAAAATGCCGGGTTTGCGGCAATTACACGTTAAAAGAAGTTCATTGCGATAAGCCTGTCAAAGACGCGCATTACAAGTTCTTGAAAATTCGGGATGTCAAAGAACAGCCTAAATCCTGAAGCAAATCAGTCAATCACCAATTCGCAAGAAGCTTTATTCTGCCGTCAACAATCAAATGCAGCAAGAAACCAAGCATCCCAAATAAGGGAAACATGACTCTATTCAATGTCTCTGGCCAGAATATCGTGGCAATTACAAATAAGAAAATGCCGTAAATCAGCATTGTAATAAGATTATGAAAGCATCTGTCGTCATATGCGTAAAGCGGCCTTGCCCTGCCTGCAATAATGTAATAAACAAGAACCGGAGCAAAAAACAGCAGAAGATACCGGTCATACCAAAGAGATTCCTTGTTCTTGGAATTTGTCTTCTTTATCAAAAAGTCAGTATCTGGAAGAAAATTGCTGTAAATAAAGAGCAGTAATGAAACAAATAAAGAGCCAAAAATGTTAATATCAAATACAAGACTCATAAGCACATAAAAGCATATCAGGGGAATAACTATCCTCTTAAAAGCCCATTTGACAAAATCAAAATGCTCAAGAACCTCGCTTTCCACATGATGGTATTTATGCGGGCGGGGAATAGAGCTGGCAATCAGATTATCCCAATATCTTGCAATTTTACCTCTTGTTTTCTTCATCTTGGTATAATAAACAAAAAATCATTAATAAAGGTTTAGCTAATCGCTGCTGCATAAATTACAAAGTCTTCTGCGCGCCGGGCATCAAAACCCTGCCATATTCCCCATCGAAGCCGGGTTTTACCTTTATCTTTCCCTCTCTGCTCAGTAAAATAAGTTCAATCAGCTTGAAATCAACATTTTTCGCAGCCATCTCTTCTTTTTTAGCATTCAAGAGTATATTCATCTCATTTCCGAAACCAGCAATCATCTCATCATAGACTTGCCATGCCTTTTTGCTCTCGGGTTTTGTTTCAAAACGAAGTGCAATCAGCTCATGCAGGGGAATAAGCTTGTAAAACATCTTGCCATTCTCCGGCTTATAGCCGCTCTTCTCCTTTGCAAGCTCCTCAATCCTGTATTCCACGCCGATTGTCATATCTTTTCCGCATTTGGGGCAGATTCTGTTTAACTTTCTGGTTTCTGCTGGCGAAGAGCTGAAGTTGCAAAGCCTATGCCCGTCATAATGATACTTTCCATACTCTGGTGGAGTTTCAATTGTTCCCATAAGTCCGTTGCCTGTCCTGATTGCATGAATAATGTTATCATAACTCAATTCATTCAAATCAAAGATAGTCGCCTCTCTTCCCAGTCTCCATGGCCAGAAACTGTGGCAGTCTGAAAAGCTTACAATATTCATCTTCTCTTTCAATCTCCAAAGCATTTCAGGATCAGCGCTCATCCCGGATTCAACAGCATATATCTTTCCGGTCTGTTCTCCGAAAGCATCTTTCAAAGAGTCAAATCCGGAATCACTTCCAAACAGCCCAAACCATGGCGTCATGCAATGCGCAGGAATTACTTCAATTCTGTCATCAATCGCCTTCATATCTCTCGTGAAATCATCTGCTTTTATTCCGAAGATAGGCCTCCCATCATAATCAACTCTCCCTTTTGACTTCAGATAATCAGTTATTTTATCAACAGTCTTGCCATTGGGAGCGAGAAGTACAATATGCACTGCCCTTCTCCCGTCTTGCGCATACATCAGGCTTATCTCGCTCTGCCATATAAATGGAAATCCGCTTTTCGTTCGAAGAATTCCCTTGTCATCCTCCTTCAGCCCCTCATCGAGTTCTTTTCTCCAAAGAGGATGCTGAAAATCCCCTGTTCCCAATAAACTCACTCCCTTTATCTTAGCCCATTTCTCCAGATTATCGAGGGTAAGATTCTTGCTGGTCGCTCTTGAATGCCTGGAGTGTATATGAAAATCACAGATTAATTCCATAAAAGCTTCATAAAAAGCAGCTTAATAAATATGATTATGCCTTACAAAAAGATTTAAAAGTCCATCTTAAAATCATTATACATGGCACAGCAGCAATGTTTAGTTTTAATCAAGCCAGACGGATTGGTAAAAAGTCTTACAGGCAATGTAATCACCGCGTTTTCAGAAACAAAACTTAAGATAGTCGGCGCGAAGGTGATAAAAGCCAAAAGAGAGCTTCTCGAAAAGCATTACGCCCAGTTAAAGGACAGGAAACCGCAGATATACGAAGAAACAATTAACTACATGATGGGCAAATACCACACAGACAGAATATTTGCTCTGGTTTATCAGGGAGATAATGCAATAGATAAAGTCAGGGAAATCTGCGGCTCGACAAATCCGGAAGATGCAAATCCCGTCTCAATCCGCGGCAAGTACGGAAGAATAAACTCCAAAACAAAAGTCTTTGAAAACGTTGTCCATGCTTCAGATTCTCCGGAATCAGCAGAAAAAGAGATAAAACTCTGGTTTGCCCCCCACGAGCTCACAGAAACAGTTTATCCGACAAGAACAGAAACAATCGGCTCAGAGCACGTTGTCTGGAAGTGATTCCAAACAACAGCCTATTTCTAAAAATCTAAAAAGGCAGTTTAATTGCTAATTTTAAGCCCCTATAGTTCAGCCTGGATAGAACGTTTCCTTGCGGAGGAAAAGATCCGAGGTTCAAATCCTCGTAGGGGCGCTTTCAGCCACAAAATAATATTCTTTTAAACAGACAGGACATCTTCTCTGGGAGCCATCAGAGGTAATGTTAACAAGCGCCGTCTTATCAAAAACACAATTATCTATCGAAGTTCCGCCCCTTAAGAGATTTGGAGAAGCATACCTCAGCCCTGCCTCTTTCATCCTATCCTTGACTTCAGGTATATCATCGTGAAAGCCCAAATGCCTTATTCGGTCAGCCCTCGTATATCCCTCAATTCTTAAATTTCCCATGTTATTTCCCCTTCTCCATGAAAGGAAAGAATCTGCCATCATATTTCCTCTAAAAATCAGGCATCTGCGCTCTTCTGCACGGAAGATTTGCTCCAGGCTTATCAGAAACACGTATCGGGCTTGGAGAGACAAAAACCCCCTCCAAAGAACTGATTGGCATCTCCTCTCCCTCAGTATGAACATAAACCATTATATCCTTCCGGGCAAAAGTTCCATATGGATAAACATACAAAGACGCCGAAGATCCGTAGAGAAACCTTGTATCCAGCCTGCACCCGCTCTTTGTTCTTCTGGCAGCCTGGGCCTCTTCCAAATGAGCAAAATCTCTTCCCATTTTATCCGTCCTGCTCGTCTCTTATTCCCTTGCCAGTCAAATAGAACATCGCCTCGTTTTCCGGAAGATTCGGTGAATCAATCATCTTAGCCACTCTCGAACCCTGTTTGCCTCTCCTCAGATATAATCTGTAAGTCGATGCATGCCCCACAATATTTCCCCCAACAGCAGTTGTCGGATCTCCAAACATCATTGCAGGATTAGCCATGACCTGATTCGTAACGAATATTGCAAGATTGTGCTGCTCAGCTGCTTTCATAAGATTATGCAGATACCTGTTAAGTTTCTGCTGCCTGTCAGCCAGCATCCCTCTTCCTGCGAACTCTGCTCTGAAATGCGCAGTCAGAGAATCGATGATAATCAATTTTATTGGCTCTCCATCACGAATCATCTCATTTATCTTGTCCAAAAGCAAAATCTGATGGTCTGAATTAAATGCCCTGGCAACAAGAATATTTTTTAGAACTTTTTCAGGATTAGCTCCAACACCTTCTGCAATCTGCCTTATTCTGTCGGGGCGGAATGTTCCTTCTGTGTCAATAAACACAGCTTTCCCGTTTGCGCCCCCGTGCTCTTTCGGCAGCTGCACATTTACAGCCAGGGTTAATCCCAACTGCGTCTTGCCGCTCCCGAAAGCTCCGTAAGCCTCTGTCAAAGCCCCGGTTTCAACACCCCTTCCTCCCAGAAGTCCATTCAAATTTTTTGAGCCTGTAGTGATAAAGAAGACATTCTCCCGCTTCTTTGCGAATTCCATCCCGTCAGAAAATCCAAGATTTAGCATTCCTCTTGCTGCCTGAATCGCTTTTCTGGCAACAGCTTCTCCTACTCCAGCCATGTCAGATAAGGACACAGGAGACATAACTGCAAGCCCCATTAAATCATAAACGCCGGCAGCCTCCAGTTTTGCTGCAATTCCCGGTCCAATTCCAGGAATATCAGTTAATTTTGCCTCTCCCTCTGTTTTTTTCTTTTCTTCTTCCTTATCCTCGGACTTTGCCATAAAACTCCACCCTTTCCTTCTTTATAAATATTATAACACAGAAAACAATATGATAGAAAGCATGGTTTTATTGTTTTATGTTCCGGGGCATTTCAGTTAAAGAAGCTCCGGCACAGAAAACAATATTATAGAAAGCATGGTTTAAACAAACAGTCTAAGGAAGAGGATAGCATCAACTGCCACGAAGACATACAACACAATTGATTCTGTATGCCCGCCAGTCCTAATCAGCCCGTTTGCTGTCTTTTTCCATGGCCAGAAAGGCATTATGCCATCCTGCGTGAAGCAATCAGCAAACAAATGCGAAGAATACCCCAAAAAGAAAGGCAATGCTAATATGGGTTCTATGAAAGCAAGTGCCAAAGAGAATGCAAAACATAAGGTCATGCTGTGAAAAACACCGCGATGCTTCACAACTGCCTGTACCGGTCTAAGAATCTTGTAATGCCCAAAAAATGAATCAGGGGAATCAATATCCGGAAGCAATGCTGCAATCAAAAGAACAGGAAGGAATACTATCTTATGGTTAACGCTCGGTAAAAACAGAAAAGCCACGCCAAGTGCAATAATAAAATGCGTCCTCTTAATCATTTGTATAAACGGCCCAATTAGAATTTAAACCTTTATGTTAAAAAAATTTGCACATGTTGCTCCATTCATTCCTTTTTTGTTGCTCCCCTGCTTCCAGAATTATGGAATAACAACTAGCTGGCTTTTGTTTCAGGGGCGATTGGTTTTGCTTCCAATTCCCTGACAAGAACATCTATATTTACCTCTTCAATCCCCTCTATGTTAAATTCCGTGGTATTGTAAAGTGAATTTGTCTTTAAGTTTCCAAAAAACATCTTTTCCTCTCCGAGTAAATTCACTCTCTTTTCTGCAAATTTCTCCAGGGAGAATATCTCTTCATCGCTCAAACCGAGTTTGTTGATATTTTCCCCGAATATCACGCTTCTTATTGTTGATGTCCCATCGTCAAGTACGATGTTGAGCAGTGCTCTCTTCAAAGGCTGAACTTTCCCGTGAATCTTGCACTCTCCCTCAAATGCCCTCTTCTTGCACTCAGGACAAACCTCAAAATATCTCGGCTCAAAAGCCTGCACAATAACCGCTCTTGTCTTCAAACTCTGCCCGGAGCCGGCATCGCTCAATTTCTTCTGCGAGAAGACTTTTTCAGCCACAACGTTCTCAATTTTTTCATTGCTTATCTTTATATCTCCGAAAGAGCTCAGATGTATCTCCCCGTTTCTTACATTTCCGTTGGATATCTCAATGACATCTCCCTGTTTTATCTTGCTCTGCTCAATCAGGGCAATATGATTTGTATCCCAAAGAACAACCTTTGCATTTGTGCTATCATCAGCCACAACCATATTCGCAACCTTCCCAGCTCTTCCATTCTTATTATATTCCCTCACAGGATAAATTTCGATAATCTTCGCAACAACATTCGCTCTTTTCATACCCTGCACCAATTCAGAAAGCTTTAATCTCTCTTTGTCGAGATTTAATCCGAGCTCTGCCGCAACAATCTGCGCAGCTCCCTCTTTCGAAATTAATCCGGATAATTTTGCTTTCTTTGCTTCAACTCTGCGCTCAATCTCGCCAGCATCCAAACCTGCAGATTTTGAGATTCTGTCCACCAGCTTTTCATAATTATCCATGCTTTCTGAAAACATAGTTCATTTAAAAGTATTTTGATAAATCATGACATATGATGCAAAGCCTGGTTTCGATGCGAAAAACAAGCTTTAAATAGAGAGATGCTCTTGTAATTTCAAGAAAGGAGGTTTGAATAAATGGCCAAATTAACTGCGTGGCTTGTGACACTTATCGGTGTTCTCTTAGTTTTAGCGTTATTGCCTTCCCTAGCAGACACATTGGAACCACTTAATGCGTGGCTTGTACCAGTGTTAGTTCTTGTTATCGGAGTCGGCAAACTCACAAGAAACTATTCAGCAAAGAAGAGAAAGTAAATCTTCTGAGCTGTTTTTTATTTTTTAATTTCTAATTCTATTTTTTTATCAAAACCAAAGTTTATAAATAATAAAAATCAGATATAAACATGGCAATAGCAGCAGTAATCACAAAGATAATGCCTGAATCCCGTGAAGCAAATCTTCACGTGATAGAAGGTGCGGCAAAAGAGCTGATGACCCGGGAGGGTGCAAAGAATATTTCTTTCACGCAGGAGGAGATTGCATTTGGTTTGAAAGCAATCATGATGAAAATGGCATGGCCTGAAGAAAAAGACACCGGCATCATAGAATCTCTCATTGCAAAAATACCATTGGTCTCTTCTGTGACAATAGTGGATTATAGGCGAGCATTCGGATAGCTTTGTTTGCCGCAGGTAACATGCTCGCAGTAAGGTAAAATCAGAGCAGGATTATGTCTAAACAAACTTATTTAAAACTCATTTTCCCACTTCCAATATGGCACTTACACCAGAACAAGTCCGGGCGCTTAAAGACCAGCTTCTTTCGCAGATAGAGCACCTGCCTCCTGAAAAGCGTGCAGAGGCAGAAAAGCAGATAGAAGAGCTTACGCCGCAGGCTCTGGAATTAATGCTAAAACAGCAGACCGCAAAAGAACAGGGCAAATCTCCATTTCGGATGATAGTTGATGGTGAGATTCCTTCAAAGATAATTGATGAAAACCCTGATGCCATTGCAGTTCTCGAGATAAACCCCATTTCAAAAGGGCACACAATCATTCTCTCCAGGAAAGCTGCAAGAGATGCGCAGGAATTATCAAACAAATCTCTCGCTCTTGCAAAAAAAATCTCCAAGAAAATAGTTTCGAAATTAAAAGCCAAAACCGCAGAGATTCAGACAGAAAACAAGCTTGGAGAGACAATAATAAATATAATTCCGGTTTATGACATCCCGCTTAACATAAATTCTCCAAGGCAAAAGGCTGGAGAGTCTGAGCTTGACGAGGTATTCTCAAAATTAAAGGGAAAAAGAGAAAAGAAAGAAAAAAAGCAGGTTATCAGGAAAGAAGCACCATCACCAGCGCCCGAAAATCAGGTGATAAAATGGCATAGAAAGATACCATAGCAAGAAAGCTCAGCAAAAATACCGGCACAAACGGAATCCCGTCTTTTATCAGCACTTTCTTCTTTGCTTTTCTCAAAAGTTTTATCTCATTCCAGCTTAATCCGTGAACACTCTTCTTTATGACTCTCCCCGCAACATGAATATCCGAAACTGTCCAGTCGCCTTCTGTCAGATTCTTCGGCTCAGCAAGTTTTATCATGCACACATCAATTGCCCTCATGTAAATGTAAAGCAGCAGGCTCAAAGCTGGAAACAAAATTGCAAAAACAATCAGCCCCCAGCCCACATAAACAAAGAATCCGGCAATCCATAATGCAATGCCTAAAATCAAAGGCACAGCAAACATCTTCCATCTCAAACCCAGGTTCTTCCTGAATTCCTTTTTGAATCTAGCTTTATTTCTAAAAACAAGATAAAAACTATAGCACAGCCCATAAACCGCGCCAACCAGGAAGAACAATACGACAAATCCAATTCCAAGAGCTGCCAAATCACCCCAGCTGGAAAAAGGAAGAATTGCCCCAAGCGCAGTTAATAACTTCGCATCTCCTCCGCCAAACAATTTAGCATAATAAAACAGATTCCCAAACAGGAAGAACATTGCAGCGCCCGCTAGACCGTAAACCAAAAACATCCATTCATCAGATAATGAAGCGTATATTCCTCTGTAAGCCAGTGCAAAGACAAGCAGCGAGAAGTTAAGCCAGTTTGCCACCTCTCTCTTTCTCAAGTCCTGCACGCTCGCAAATATAAGCCACGCCAGCGCCAGCCCAAAAAGAAAATAATACCTCTCTTCTATCATAAATTCAATAATAACCAATCATATATAAAAACTCTCCTGCCAGTGGAGATTAACAGACAGTGACTAACTCTTCTTCTCGCCTTCTTTTATCTCAGTTGTCCTGAAGAATCCGCCCCGCTTATACTTTGCAAATCTCCCCTTTGCCTTTCTGTCGCACTTCCCCTTTCTCTTTTCAGGGCACGCATAATCCATGATTAAATTAGAAAATACAAACTTAAAAATCTATTGAAAAATTACTTTGCAGGAGCAGTTACTCCCCACTGGGAACATGACTTGTCATTCACGAATACCTTCGTATAATCAACTCCCGTAAGAGTACTGCACTTTGCCTTCGCATAATAATCCTCATTCTGCGCGCAGGCAATAGGGTTTGTTATTGAACTCTTGACCTGGCTCCACTGGCAGTTGACATAAGTCTTCTTCCCGGTTGTACCGCTCACTTCCTTCCAATCCTCGCAGAACCCATAAGGCGTTACAGCAAGATTGCACGCTTGTATCATTGCTTCAACAGTGCTCTTATCATACTTCTCAATAGTTTCAGTGCTCTTGAGGAACCTCGTAGTAAACCACCAGCCCACAGCAAGAAGAATAATAATAGCTATAACCAGCATAATGATAATCATCGATGTATCAGCGCCCTTTTTATTCTTCATATTCTATTTAGTTTCCCCTTATTTATAAACCTTACTTTGA
>JALOQH010000037.1 GCA_025453475.1 archaeon
GCGCTGCACCGGCGCAGAATGCAGCACATTAGCCCAGAACAGCTCGAACTACTTACAAAGAGGCTTAAGACCCAGAGGGGGCATGAAGATTTCGCCAAATTCATAGCAGGATTCGGAAGAAAATTGAAATAGGGGGTTTCTAAAAAGATGGCTAGCAAAAGAGCAAAAGAGCAGGAAATTGTTCTAAATCAAAGAGCTGTCGGACAAGGAGTAGTTCACAGGGAGAAGGGATTTCCGGTGTTTTATTCTGGCACTGCCCCATTCAGGGACGGACAGGAAGTTTATGTTGTCAAGAAGAACGACTGGGTAAGCCTATTGCATGAACTCGCTCTTTCCGAGCATTTATCTCTCATGCCTCCAATTTCAATGATAACGCCTGTTGCGAGAAGATTTCCCCTCAGTCTTGAACCTAGGGTTGATGGCGTTAGTACAAAATATATTCTTGACCACAATATCTACCGCCCTTACAAAGACATGCTGTTGATAAGATATATCACTCCGGAAGAAGGAATTGCAATAATGGAAAGGTCCAAGGGCATTAAGAATCCGATTACTGGCAGATAATTTAAGAAGATTAGATAATCTCGCCGTAGCCAATAAGTCTCCAGTGTCCGTTCACGTTTCTTGCCAATCCGACATTATCTCCTTTGAAAGGCACAACTGGAATCTTTAATGATAAATCAATGAGGTCTTTTTTTACGTGCTTGACAACTCCAACAGTCATGCCGGTGTTTATTGAAAGCATGAGCATCTCGCTCGGCTTTATCCCCTCCATCTTCACATGCCCGCCAACCCCAAATACCTCTGGGAAAAGAGTGAATCTGACATTGACATTCGTGCTCATCTCAGGCAGTTTCCCTGCAAGCGACAAAACATTTCCTGCAAGCAAATCATTCTTTCCGATTGCCATGTCAAGTTCTGTCTCGACAGACATGCTCCCCCCGGGCGTTAGTTCATTTACCTCATTTGAACCCTTGAACAGTTTGACAATCTTTGATTTCAATGTGTAAAAATGAATTTGGTTAGCTTCCTTGACAACTCTTCCGGGTTTTATCTCAATAATCTCCCCGACTTTTAATTTTCCCTGCTTTAATGTTCCTCCAAGAACGCATCCATGAAGCTTGTCAGGTGTTGCCCCTGGTTTGTTTATGTCAAAGCTTCTTGCAATGACAAAAACCGGCTCCCCTTCCACGTCTCTTGGAGGTATTTTCATATCCACAATTGCTTCATAAATCCTGTTAATATTGACTTCCTGCAAAGCAGATACAGGAATTATCGGAGCATTTTCATATTTTCCCCTCAAAAGCTCTTTTATGTCATTATAACTCTTTTTAGCCTGCTCCGCATTCACAAGGTCTATTTTATTTTGCACAACCACGAGGTTTTTAACTTTTTTTGCCTGAAGCGCGGCAAGATGCTCGATTGTCTGCGGTTTAATGCCTTCGTTTGCAGCAACCACAAGAATCGCGCCATCCATCATTGCAGCGCCGGATAACATTGTAGCCATAAGCATTTCATGTCCTGGCGCATCAACAAAACTCACATGCCTTATCTGCTCGCCCTTTCCTTCTCTGTTGTATCCGCTCTTGTCCTTTGAAATAACAATATCCGCATATCCCAGCTTGATACTAATTCCCCTCTTCAGCTCCTCAGAATGCCTTGATGCCCACTTCCCGCTAAGTTTCTGCAAAAGCGTTGTTTTGCCGTGGTCAATATGCCCGACCATTCCGATATTTATTGTTTCAAGTTCTTTCATTAAATTCCCAAATAAACAGATGTTTTAAAAGGTATGGTTTTCCATACCTTTTCTCATTTGACTTTCCACTTAGGTTTAAAGCTCTTTTCTGACTGAGTCGTATAAATACTCTTGACTCCAGCCCATTCCTTCCATAAAAAGTTATAATCAATAGAAGAAACCAGTCTTAATCCAAAGTCAATCTTGTGCCTTCCAGTTAATTCAATATACATTGGCTTGTCCCCATTTCCTCTATTTTGCCAGACAGCCCTAACACCTCTAATTCTGTTTGCATAATTCCATATCTTCACTTCCTTGCCTTTATCAAATACCTCCCAATAATCTCTGTAATACTCCGGGGTTTTCTCTCTTTTTACTCCGAGAAATGCAGGGCTTATTCTTGCAATCCCGTCTTTCTTCAGAATCCTGTTGCACTCCTCCAGAAAACCAATTTTATCATCATACAAATACAATGATGCCATGCTGTAAATAAAATCAAAGCTTCTCGCCGGGAAAGGAAGCCTCTTGCTTGCATCGCAATAAATTATTCTTGGCAGATTTCTCACTTTTGCCAGTTCCTTTTCTGTGAATATGCCTTTCTCAACAGCCTGCTCTTTCATCTTCGCAGTATCGCCGTCATTCCTGGAATAATTATAACCTTCCATTTCAACGCCTTCGCCAAACCTTTTCACAAACCCCATCATCGCAACCCCATAACCGCATCCAGCATCCAGAATCCTCACCCTGCCTTTTCTCTTTATCCTCTCTGCGATAATCTTTGTAAAGTCCCCAAAATAAGCATCAACTTTGTCTATCCCTCTATCTTTCGGCATTTTGCACCTGCTTTAATTATTCAATTTCTCCTTATAAATCTTATATCCTCGCTTTTTGCATGGGAAAAAATATTTAAGCAAGAACAGCTTTGATTTATAGAACCAGTTTATCTCTTCCCGTCATCTTTCTTCGTCTTGGCAATTTCTTCCAGCTTGCTCGGGTCTATGACCGGCTTCCCGTCTATATCAACTACAGCAGGTTCTCCCCTGATATCATAATACCTTACAACCCTGCCATTCACATTTGCTTCATGAATTCTTGGATTGTTTCTGCAGCTCCTCACACCATAACACACAGCTATGCCAACAGCAGCAACAAGCGCAATGCCGCTGAGGTTGCTGATTAAATCAGAATACTTCTCGCTATCCATGTTAGATTAAAAAATAGGTATGTTAAAAAGATTATGATATTTTAGAATACAATTATCTCTTCTTCTTTGCCTTTTTCTTTGGTTTCTTGTTCTTCTTCAGGAAGGCGAGAAGCTTTTTCAGTTTGTTCTTCTTGTTTCCCTTGCTTGCTTTTCTCCCGCCAGCCTTCATTTTTTTATTTTTTTTCTTAGCCATGTTATATTTTATAACCTCTTTGTAAAATTAGGACTCGGTGAATGAGTGCCTTAAACGACTGACGATATCAATCTTAACCTCTCACCTCATTTTAAAGGTTATCTCATTCGCGCCACAGGTCAAGCTTAAAGGACGCAGGTTTCGTGAAGAGAGTTATAGTCCTGTCTCCTCATTAATAGCTGAGCATCCAAAAGAGGCTGCTGTAGTCGCACCCTTTCCAGGGCAACCGACAATTCTATTCATATCGACGGATATTTAAGGATTTCTTATCACTCTCAAGTTAATAATAGAAGGTAAAATTAGTTTGCTGTCGGGGCGCAATTATAATCCTTTTCACTTCTGCAGACCTCTCTTTCCAATGCCGGGAGTACCGCGCTTATGCCAGACTCTCTTGGCTGCACTCTTGCAGGAGGCACTTGCAGCTGCTCAAGCGCCCTTATTCTCGCAGAATGTCTGCCAATAAAATAAGTTTGTGCGTGAACAGCAGGCACGTCTTCTGAGCCGTAGCACATCTGCGCCAAATCAACTTGTCCGCACTCTTCAGGTTTTGTAAGCGTGCTTTCATCAAGCAGTATGTGATAATCCTCAAGCAGTTTCGGGTCAGAGCAGACTCTTCGCGCAGTTTTTGTCACCCTTCTTCTCATCTCATCCCTGAAAGCCTCGCTGTCAGATTTCACTCTTCTTGTGCTTCCATATTCAACTGTCATAAATCTTCTCAGAAAAATTCGTTTTTAAACCTTCTTCTTTTTCTCAGGATTGTAAATCCCCATCCCAAAAAGCCTTCTTCTCATCTTTGGGCTGTTTATCATATAATTCGCAAGCACAAAAAGCAGAATCACAACAGGAAGCAGTATCGCCTGCCACCTCGTCAGTATCGGCGCAATTACATACTCTCCAAGAATCGCATACCCCACATAACAGTAGACTATGAACAGGGCAGTGGCGATTATCTCAGCGATATATCTCTTTACAAAATGCGCCCATTTGGCTTTTATCTCCTTTTCCTTGTACAATAAATCCACAGATTTCGAGATGAGATATTTAATATAATCCGTTAATGGAAACACCATCCTGCTCATCACAAATTCGTCAAACAAAACAAGAATCATCACGCTGATTACAAATGCGATAATTGTGACGTTATCCACCAAGAACTGTGGTGACAAGATTGATGTCCAAATGCTCATTTTTTATCCTCTTTTTATGATTGTATTTATGCCTGCTTTGGCGCTTCCCCGGGTTTCGCCTCAGCAGCTTTCTTCTCTTTTGGCTGATTCTGTTCAGGGAATACTTCTGCGAGTTTCTTGCTTCCTGCTTTTAAAACATTCAGATTAATAAGCGAAACATTCTCGGAAATAACCTTTCCCCTTACTGTCTTTCTTCTTCTCATGCCTTCAGTATTATCTTTCATTCCCCAGCCTTTCTTGAGCAAAAGCGCCTTTAATCCAAGCCCTTCAACATCCTTTGAAAGAGGAAATCCCGCGCTATCGCACCCGCCAGTTATCTGGAATTCATAGCCTTCAAGTTCAGGCTTCACATCCTTCCCGGAAATCTTATCGCCGACAGATTTTCCAGTTATAACTTCCTCTGGAACCTCAACTTTCCAGGCCTTTCCCTTCTCAGATATATTAAGTTTGATTGGCATAATTGACTGAAAAATGAGGCATATTTAAAGATTGCTAATGATGCGAATACCTGTAAACTCTTATTGCCAGCGGCTCTCCAAAACCATATTCTCTTTCGTGTCTTGGATTCATCCGCGCCCGCACTCCGCTTAGAACTTCCTCCCTGAGAGATTTTGCGATGACTGCCTCTTTTTCTTTTGAAGAGGAAATATAAGCATTATAACCTGCAACCCTTGCTGTGTCCACTGCCAGAGCATCAATATGCCCTGAAAATGCTCTCACAAGCCTGTATATCTCTGCTTCAATAATTCTTGCCTCAGATTTCAGCCTTTCAATCTCCTCTTCCGGAATGTTATTCTCAGAGGCAATTCTTCTTCTGACTCTGTTCTCAGCTTCTCTAAAATAGAATTTCTGCAGCAGAATCAATGCCTGATTTGAGGGCATCCTAAACCCCCCAGATCTCACCTTTTTTGCTCTTTATTGTCGCTATTTCCTGCAGAACACGCAGCTCGTCCCCAGAAAGCAAATCCTTGTTTTTCTTGAACTCCTTAAACTGCTTTTCAGATACATTGGCGTAGAGATATTTTACCTCTTTCAGTCTTCTCTCAAAATTAATTCCCGGCAGAGCCATTGCCATCTCCTGCCCGGGTGTTGCCTCATTAACACTCGACTTTTCATGCTGAAGAGACTTTATTCTGGCAACTTCCTCCCCGTTTTCATCAATCAGGGGTATCCCGACTCTTGCTTTTCCCGCAACAATGCGGACTCCGAAGATTGCAGGGTTTGAATTTCTGAAAACATACTGCGGAAGAATCTCAAGCTTGCAGATAGTTGCCAGTCCCATTAACCTCTCTCTTTCTATTTCAGCTCCGCGTTCCTGCCTCCATTTCTGCAGGTCTTCAATGAGCTTGTAAACAACATCGTTGGTGATTATTTTCACATTTCCTTTTTCAACATCTTCTTCAACCTTGACATTGAAACCAACAATCACAGCATCAAGCGGGTTTATCTCAAGATTTGCTTTTGCAGAAACAATATCGCTCTTTCCGATATCCCCTATTCCTGTTTTCAGCACACGGATATTTTCATTTCTCAGCAGAAACATCAGCGCTTCCAGACTGCCAAGAGAATCAGCCCGGATTATTATTCCATCTTTGTCTGTTTTCATTGCCCCAGACACCTCTTTCTCGAATTCACCTCTTATCTTATCAAGATTATTGTCAATTTTCTGGAAAGGCATTCCTGAAAGCACCCCTTCCTTGTTCTTCAGATGCAGTCTTATTCCTGTTGCAGCTCTCGCGCTCTTTGTGTTTTTGTATTTGGTGCAAAGCGGTTCAATCTCATCAATCGCCCGGAC
>JALOQH010000068.1 GCA_025453475.1 archaeon
GGCTCAAAAACATCCCTGAATAATTTTGTTTATCACGAAATTGATGAGAATGTTACGCCTGTGGCGCAATCTATTTCAGTTATTCCAAATTCAGGCAGAGTCAATTATGGGGGGACAGTTTATTTGAGAGCAAATATCAGCGACAATAATGCTCTTGGATTGTGTGACTGGGCGGTTTACGGCACAGCAATCTTTAACCCATCTGACAGTACGCAGTGCAGGGCAAGTTTTGCGCCCACAACAGAAGGTGTTTATTATGTTGATGCAATACCTGTAGATTATTATTCAAACAGGGGAGATACAATAACAAGAGAGTACAATGTGAATATTGTTCCTGTTTCTCTGACAACGACAATTGACAGGGACTCGCCTTATTATAATGGTTCTGCCGGAGACAGCGTGACAATAAATGCAACGTTCAATATTGTTGGGAGCGATTCGCTTGGAACATGTGAGATTATTGCTGAAAACGATACCAATGAATTCTCGCTTGGGAGCTTTGCTGCATCCGGAAACATTTGTTATGGGAGTGCTGCTATTTCAAGCCTGAGCGATGGAAGTTATCGGGTATTTGCAAGAGTTATAGAATCAACAGATGGAGATATCATCGAGAGTTCTTCGAGAGCATTGCTGGTTTGTTCTTCAATGGAGAACGGAGTTTGCAAGTTTGCAGATTACAATCTTGATGGCTTGTCAGACATCTGCCCTGCTGAGAGTGATGCTCCAATTGTCGAGCTGATAAGTCCTCTTGACGGCGCAACAGCTTCAACAACGGCGGTATTTGAGTTTAATGCAACTGATCAAAGCACAATTGACAACTGCAGTCTTATAATTAATAACGAACTTGTTGAGACAAGAACTTCAATTGTGAGAAATGCTACTGAAAGCTTTACAAGAGCATTGAATGCAGGAATGCAGGACTTTATGAATGGAGCGTGAACTGCACAGACCACCAGGGCAATACCGGGAATTCTTCTACATGGACAGTTCTCATTGAGTCTTCAGATGAAGAAGGCGGCGGTGGGGGCGGTGGCGGCGGAGGAGGCGGCAGCGAAGAAATACTTGAAGTTATTCCAGAGGAAATTGCGGCGAATGTATTGGTTGATGAAATTCGCGAGGTAATTCTCAATGTAAAGAACCTGCTCGGTTATGATGCGGACTTGGAGATAGAGATTTTGGGTCTGGAAGGTATGGTTGAGACAGATGATTCGGTTGCCGGCTTAAAGTTCAACGAAATAAGAAGCATTCCTGTTTTGATTCGAGCGAATGAAAGCGGGATTTACGCTGGGACAATTCTGTTCAAATCGGCTTCAACAGGAAAAATTCTGAAGGAGGTCCCGGTAATTGTAAACGCAAGGACCATCAACTTCCTTTTTGACCTGGCTCTTGATATTGATGCGAAAACAAGGAGCGTTATGCAGGGGCAGAAGATTCTGACGCATATTTCTCTTGTCCAGCTTGGAGCAAGAAAGAACGTCAGTGTTAATGCGAGATATACTGTGCAGAACTTTGAGGGGAAGATTATCCACGAATCCAGCGAGATATTCGATGTTTATGAATCAAGGCATTATGACAAGAAGTTCAGCACATTGTTTATGCTGCCAGGCACATATGTTGTTGGAGTTGCAATCAGCTATGATTCGGCATCAGCTGGTTCAAGTGCGGTCTTTGAGGTTAAGCCTAATCTCTGGATTGTTTTCAGCGTAGTTGCGTTATACGTTGTGTTATATTATGTTTATCTCAGGTATTTTTATGACAGGCTGCGGAGATATTTCGAGAAAAGAAGAGAAAAACACCACAAACCCCTTACTGATTGGAAGAAGCACCTGCATAAGACTGATGCAAAAAGCAGGATTAGAATTATTTAAATACAACATCCTGCTTTTTTAGCTATGGACTACAAGGAATTTGCAGACGTTTATGATTCTCTCGGAAAGACAACCAAGAGACTTGAAAAGACAGCTATCCTTGCGGAGTTTCTGAAGAAATTAAAGAAAGAAGGAAAGAGCGAGTGGATTTACCTCTTGAACGGGAGGGTTGTTCCGGATTTTGACCCAAGAGAGATTGGAATATCCACACAATTGACTCTGAAAGCAATTGCGCAGTCTTTTGGGATAAAAGAAGAGGAGGTTATAAGAAAATTCAAGAAAGTCGGCGATTTGGGAGAGATTGCAGAAGAGTTTTCAGAGAAGAAACGACAGACAACTCTCGGAGCAAAGAAACTTTCTGTTGCGAAGGTGTTCGATAATCTGAGAAGAGTTATGGAAATTGAAGGAAAAGGAGCTGTTGACAGAAAATTGGGATTAATCTCTGAATTGTTAGCTAACGCTTCGGGCAGGGAAGCAAAATACATTGTCCGAACAATGCTTTCTGATTTGCGTGTTGGGGTTTCTGTGCCGACAATTGTTGATGCGCTTGCTTTGGCGTTTTTGAAAGACGAGGAAAATGCAAGCGAGAAGATTCAGTCTGCTTATGATCTGGCGAATGATTTCGCAGTTGTTTTTGATGTTGTGAGCAAGGGGAATTTAAAGGCGCTTGAAAAAATCGCAATTGAACCAGGAAAACCATTGAACGTAATGCTTGCGGTGAAGGTTTCTGACATAAAGGAAGC
>JALOQH010000003.1 GCA_025453475.1 archaeon
AATTCCACATCCAATTACATAACTTCAAATTACATAACTCTGAATGCAATCGGAATTAATCTTACAAGTTCAAATTACAGTTTAATTCACGATAATTATTTCAACAACGCAAATAATGCTTACGACAGCGGCAACAACAGCTGGAACGCTGCCAATACCACTCTTGGGCCGAACATCATTAATGGACCGAACATACGGGGCAATTTCTGGAATGATTATCTTGGGAATGATACAAACCGGGACGGATTCGGGAATACACTATTGCCGTATAATTCCAGCGGCAACATAAGAATTGGCGGTGACTACTATCCGCTTGTGAGAGTTCTGAACTGCAACGACGCAATCACTTCAAATCTCTCAATGGAAGATAACCTTGATTGTCCCGGAACAAATGGTTTAGTTATCGGAGCAAATACTATTTCGATAAACTGCAATGGATATAACATAACGGGCAATGGAAGTGGAATCGGATTGAGGCTGTCTTCCTATAGCAATGTAAAGATATGGAATTGCACTCTCTCTGGATTCAGCACCGGATTGCTTCTTGAGTCAGCATCCCAGAACAACATCACTTTGAACATGATTATTAATAACTCTATAGGTATAAATGCCAGTAATTCAAATAACAACTTAATCTATAACAATTTCTTTAACAACACGAACAATGCCTATGACGACGCAGGCAATAAGTGGAGCATAGACAATCTTGCGCCTGAGCAGAACATTGTTGGAGAGCCTTTCATCGGAGGCAATTTCTGGAATGATTATGCTGGGAGCGACGACGGTTCTGGAAGCTATCCGCCGTATAACGAATCTGATGACGGGATTGGAGATACGCAGATTCCTTACACATCCGGAGGAGATATTCAGTTAACCGGGGATTACTTCCCGCTTGTCGATACAATAAAAGGAAGCGACTTAAACAATACGAATTTAACGCAGGACTTATTGAAATGCAGAGGCAACTGTTTGTATGTCAGGCATAGTAATGTGGTTATTGACTGCAAGGGCAAGAGAATTGCAGGATATGGCTCTGGCGCGGGAATAAGCGTTGATTCAGGCAAGCCGGGCAGTTCGAGGGATATAACTAATGTTGTAATCAAGAATTGCATTATAGATAATTTTGATAACGCCATAGTTATCCGTTCGAGAGCAGACGCAAAGGCGCATGCAAGCTGTCATCTTGGACCAATAACCTGGGGAAGCGGTAGAAGGCATTCATGGGCAATTGATGTGCACAACGTGCAGATAATCAATACTACTCTAAAAAATTTGGATAGCGACGCAATCAAAATAGTTTCTGATGCAGATTATGACAAGGACTGTACGGACTGCCTTGGAGGATTGTGGGAAGAGTGCGACACTCAGCAGGCAGACGCAGATGTAACAGACAGCACAATCGCAAATGTCAATGTTTCCAGCGCTTCTGGCAGGGGAGTTTATCTGGAGGGGGCATATGATCATGGGGCAGCATATGTTCTTGATACTGACATCATAAATAACTCGTTTTCAAATATTGGAACAGACGGGATAAGGGCAGATGACCAGTATATCTCAGATATTACCATCAGAAACAACACAATTGTCTCTGCGGGAAGCTCAGGCATATATCTGAGTGATGTTGGGGGAAGTGTTGCCCTGACCAAGAATAAAATCCGGAGCGGATGCAATTCATTTGGCATGTATCTTGACATAGGCAGCCCAACAATAACAGAGAGTTTGGTTGAGGGCTGCACTGGCACGGGAATCTATGTTCTGGGTTCTGGCGCTGTGCTTGAGGATGTGAATTCGAGCGCATCTGCTTCTGGCGGTTCCGGCATCTACATAACTGGCGGGAGCAATAATCTGAAGAATGTTAGCACTTTTAACTCAGGATATTATGGCATTTATCTTGGCGGTTCTGGCAATACTCTTCGAGACATTAAGGTGAACCGCACAGGCAACACTGGAATTTATCTTAACGGGGGGAGCAACACTCTGAGTAGAATAACTGTCAATGCAACTGAGGGCGAAGGAATACAAATTTTTGGAGACGGCAATAACCTGGATTATATTTCTGTGAGACTGCCAAGAGGAGACGGCATTGACCTGAGGGGAAGTTCAAGTACATTAGACCACCTGAATCTGCGCGGTGGAGGATTATCCTGGGGTTATACGGAGGATGATAAGAATATTCCGATTAAAGTTACCTCTTCACAGGCGAATGCGCTTAATCTCACAGGAGATTATAATTCAGTAAATAATTGCACTATCGACGGAGTATCTGCTTGTGAGTATTTCAACGGGAATCGTTGTACTAACATTGGCATCTTCCTTGGACCAAACAGCGACCATAACACGTTTACAAATATTCATAATGTTTCTTCAACAGGTCCGAATATTTACTTTGACAGCGGTGCAAATTACAATCGCGTGATTAATGCCACGCTTTCATATTCTTCTACGGGCAGCTACAGCGCAATTGGATTGTACGGCGCAAGTTATAATTCTTTTATTAATATCAGCGGACCAAGAAGGGGCGCGCAGTACGGGTATGTTCCGGCAGCATATTTCCTCAGAGACTCGAGCCATAATAATATAACTGCAAATGATTTTGAATTTTCTGCAGTGCCTTATGTCGAGGCAGCTATTTCGCTGATTGGGAGTTCAAATTACAACAATATTTCAAACACCAGCATTAACTCCAATGTGTATTATACTACCAGCAGCAATGCAGGAGTTTTGATGAGGCGGGGCGCTTCCAATAATGCTATTCAGAATAATTTCATCAGCGGTTATCCTGGGGGCGGAAGTGTTCATACAAGTTCATACCCATCATTCTGGGGCTTTTATACATGGGGGATTGCTATAGATGGTTATGATACAAATGCTGCGAGCAATCTTATTGCTTATAACATCTTAAACGCGAGTTCATTAATGCTTGCAGGACAGAACTCCAGGATTATCGGGAATAATATAAGCAATGGCGGGCAAATATGGATGTACAGCGGTTATCAGGCAGGGCAGCAGCCCAATCATGCGATTATAGACGGGAATCTCATCAATCACTCTTTCTCGCATCAGGGCGGAGAGTGGTATATCTCCAGAACAGGGTATGGCATAGAAACCGAGGTATATTGCGATGGCGGGTGCGTGAATTATCCTTATAACCTGACAATAATAAATAACACAATTATAAACTGCGAATCCGGGATAGGCGCCCCTGTTGAGAGTGCTTCAAGATTAATCAATAACCGCATTCTTAACACAAGTTACTGGGGGGTTAGTTTTGGCAATACTGGGGTTGCCAACATAGCCAATGATAATTACATTGAATTTGTGAACAGCAGTCAGTCCTCTTTGGGCATGACTGTCGGCACAAGCGGAGGCATTGTCTATAACAATACTGTAACCCTTCTTTATGGGTCCCTGGATTATTACGCGCTGCAAGTGGAGGGAAATTACAATAACATAAGTTCGAACAACATCACATATAACCGGGCAGGATACGGGCTTTTGGTAGAAGGCAATTATAACAATTTGACTTCAAATATTGTAAATAATAACACCCAGCACGGGATTTATGCAATTGGGCACCACATTAAGCTTAGAGACAATACTGCAATAAACAACACAGCTTATTCTTATTTTGTAACAAGAGGAGGTTACAGCGAAGCAGATACTTCAAATATCGGCGGGCAGGAGGGCAAGCCATTCTTGTATGTTACAAGCCTTGCAGATTATACTGTGCAAAACACAGATGCTTATTCTGAGATTGAATTTGCAGATGTGAAGAATTCTACGATAAACAATGTGACAATAAACAATCCGAGCACAACTTCTGACGGAATTGTGCTTGTTGACACAATCAATGTTAGTGTTTTGAATTCGAATCTAAATTATAATTATCTCGGGGTTTTTGCTGCGAACAGCAATTATTCCAATATTACAAACAATGACGTGGGCTACAACAAGAACAGGTCTATTGCGGTTTCTTCCTGCGGGAACTTCTTAGTTGACTCAAACGATGTGTATTATGATTTGGGTTCAAAGGCAATAGAAATCCAATGGTCTGTTAACGGGACATTATCCAATAACAATGTGAGCCACATTTCCAACTTATCCGGCAGCAAGCAGGGGATATATGTTTACGGCGGGAGCAACATAACTCTTATCTGGAATATTGTTAAAGATATTAACAGCAGCAATAGTGTCCACGGCATTTATCTTACTTCGCAGAATTCTTCAATAAAGAATAACGTCCTTTCTAATGTTACTGGAGATTACAGCACTTATGCGATTTACTGCACCGGAGATAATGCAAGAATTATTGAGAACGATGCTGAAGATATCTCAAATGGGATATACTACTCCGGCGCGCGCGGGAATGTCAGTTACAACTCAATCACAATTAACAATTTTGTATGGCTTCCGAATCCTACTGGGACAGGGATATATCTGTCTGGTTCAAATAATAATCTTACGTTTAATGAGATTGTCAATAGCCGGGAAGGTATTTACGCGAGCGGCAGCAACCAAACATTATCATACAATAACATAACAAATTCAAGCATAGGAATTCACTTTTCCGCTTCTTCTTCAAAGATATTGTCGAATCGCATATCCTCAAGCATAACAAATGGAAGCGGCTCCTTCTTGTCCGGGACAGGGATATATACTCCTGCCTCAAGCACAATTATCCAGAATAACACAATTGTTGATTCAGCTAACGCAGGCATTTATTTCTACAGCGCTACAAATAACAACGTCACAAACAACACTTTTGTTGGAAATAATGTGAGCATCAGACTTGACAGTAGCAGCAACAACAACCGGGTTTATTATAACTCCTTTTACAATAGCAGTACTGTGCACGTATTCAGCCCATACCCTACCACAAGCACATTTAATACCACTGTTGCGGGAGCGGCGCAAGGAAATTACTGGGATGATATCTTTGAGAATGAGCTGAAGATTCTTGATATTACCGAGGATGGATTCGGAGATGCGGGCTTGCAATATCCTTACAGCGCGGCAAAGGGCGCGCAGGTTAGCGCAAATGTCTTTGATTGGGGGCCGATTGTAACTGTGCTCTCTGGCAATATCACAACAACATTGTCTGTATGGGATGAGACAGATGCACTTGGCGGAAGCAGGACAAGATATCCAACTCAGCAGGTTAAATTCTTTGCGAGTTATTTGAACTCAAGTCTTGGACTGCTTCTAAATGCCAGCTGCAGGATTGATTTCGCGGATTTGAATGATTCAATGAGCATGAGAACGGCAAATAATGTTTCAATTTCAAGAGTTGAGAATTACTATTACACCGGGCAATACAGTTCGCTCGATTTAGATTCAAACAACTCTCCGCACATAGCATATTACGACGGAAACAATTACTATCTGAAATATGCAAAATGGAACGGAACAGGATGGAATATCTCAACTGTTGATAATACCTACAATAGCGGGCAATATGCTTCGCTTGCGCTTGATTCAAACAACTATCCTCACATAAGCTACTATTACGGCAGCTATTATGCTTTGAGATATGCAAAATGGAACGGAACCTTCTGGAACATAAGTTATGTCAGCGGAATATACAGCGGAGGGCAGTATTCCTCGCTTGCGCTCGATTCAAACAACTCTCCGCACATAGCTTATTATGACAATTACAACTCGCCTTATGGTTTAAGGTATGCAAAATGGAACGGGACAGGATGGAACATAACCAAGATAGTTAATTCAAGCGCAGTATCTTATATTTCTCTAGCCTTAGATTCGAGCAACAACGCGCATATAAGCTATTACAACTCCACATTCCCCTACAGCATGCAATATGCAAAATGGAACGGAACAGGGTGGAATGTCTCAACTGTTGATTCAGGATATGTCGGGCAGTATACTTCAATTGCACTAGACTCGGACAATTATCCCCACATAAGCTATTTCAATAACAGCGCTAATAGTTTAAGATATGCAAAATGGAACGGAACATCCTGGAATGTCTCAACTGTTGATTCAGGATATGTCGGGCAGTATACTTCAATTGCAATAGATTCGGGTGATAAGCCTCATATAACTTACTACAACAACACTGGTTATCCTTATTTCGGATTGAAATATGCGAGATGGACAGGCAGTGCATGGGACATCTCAACTATCGAATCCTCAAATACCGGGCAACAAATTGGGCAGTACAGTTCTGTGAAAATTGATTCGAATGGCAGGGTGCATGTGAGCTACTACAATGCCAGTTATCCTAACGGTCTGAAGTACGCATTTGTTATTCCGAAGGATGATTATTATACTTTCAACAGAACATTCAGCAGCCCAGGAACATTCTCGTGGAACGCAACATGCAACAAGACAGATGTTGTAGTTGCCCAGAATTATACTGGCAATATGCTTCTTGACAATTATCTTATTGATTATACTGATTATTATAATGCTACTTATGGCGGGGTTTATGTCGGCGAAGGTAATACAATAGATCTCGATGAGAACGATAATCCTGCTGTGGCTTATTGGACTTACATTATTGTGTCACCCACCCCAGAATATACTACCATTCAATATGCAAAATGGAACGGAACAGAATGGAAGAAAACCAATATCTCCTCGAGCAATACCTACTTTAATGGTATGCTTGGTTTACCAAGAGAATCCATAGTTTCCCTTACTCCTAATAATGATAATGATTCTGCAATCCTTTATACTCACGAGTCCCAGCATTTAGTCGCAAGATGGAATTATACTGGGAATAGCTGGTATTTTGTAAACACCTCAACAGTATCATCTGTCTTGGGAGATCTTCACATGGACTCAAACAGCAATCCTATTGCTGCTGCAACTTATTCTTCAAGCATTGGTTACTGGGGATGGAATGGTACAACCTATAACTTCACTCTTGCAGATAGATGCGATATTGACTGCAGTTCTCCTGCTATGGATTTGGATTCACAGAACCGCACTTACTTCTTATATTATTACACAGAGCCCAATCCAAATATCTTCACTATGAGATATTGGAATGGCAGCGCATGGGTTTCCAATAATATTACTGAGGCAATTAATGGGGTGCATGGACCTTATGATCTTGTGATTGACTCTACTGGCAAGCCGCATGTAGCTTTTGTTGATAAGGGGCCCAATACTCTTAATTATGCGGTCTGGAACGGCACGTCATGGAATATAACTGCAATCTCTTCGGAATATAGCGGTTCATCAAAGATTATGATAGTTGTTGATGATTATGACCGCCCATATATTCTGCATACTTCTCCGACCGGGCTCAATTTGATGTACTACAATGGCATAAGGTGGTCTAATCAGACAGTTAAACCTTACATAGATGCTTATATGGACGCAGAGGTTGCGGTCGATTCACAGAATATCTCGCATGTTGTATACCACGATACTGGAGAATTGGGGCATGTTCGTGGGCTTGCTTATGCCAGAATATTATTCAACGAGACAATAAAGTACTATAACAAGAGCATTTATTATGATGTAGGAATTGCCAACGACACTGTAAACATCTCCAATATCGTGAGGTTTGCCTCTCCAGCAAATACAACTTATCTTGCTGGGAATATCTCAATAAACATCTGGAATGCCAGTCTTGCGCAAAGTGTCTGGTGGTTCAACGGCTCTGAGAACCTGACTTACACCTCTCCGCTCGTGCATAATTTCACCGATGGAAGCCATTTAATATATGCATATGCAAATGACTCTTCGGGAAGTGTTTATTCTGCCAATGTAACGTTCTCTGTGATTTCTGAAACGCTTAGCGTTATAATAACCTCGCCGGAGAATGGCACTATCACAAACATCTCTGCGCAGAACTTCAGCATAAATATCTCGAGTGTCAGCGGACTTGGAAATGCAACTCTGAGGATATTCAATCTTTCCGGATTGTATAATGAAACGTTCTTTGATTTGACGGGGTTGTTCCAGACATCTGTCGGAGTGGTTATATGGCTGGCTGACGGAGTTTACAACTGGTTCTGGGAAGTTTACGACATTGTGAATACATTTGTGAGCACGCAGGAAACTGTTGGAAATTACACGATTACTGAAGATACGATTGCCCCAAGCATCGCGATTAACTCGCCGCAGGCAATTGTTTATTACAATGCTTCGATTCTTGTGAATATAGGCGCGAGCGATTTGCATCTTGACAGTATTTGGTGGAATAATGGCACAGCAGATATCAATTATACGAATGCTTCATATTACGGCTTTGGAAACGGAACATGGACAATATACGCGTACGCGAATGATTCCGCCGGGAATGTGAACAGCACAAATGTAACATTCGACGTCGATTTGAGCCCGCCGATTGTGCATAACATTGCCCCGCCAAATAATACTGTGTCAAATAATCTTACGCAGACATTTGTGTGCAATATAACCAGTAATGGCGGGATTGACTACATTAACCTGATTATCCGTAATGTCACGAATAATATTACATATGATTCGACAATGAATAATGTTTTGCCTTTCAATGTCGCATGGAATAAGACGCTGGGATACCAGTTTGACGATTCTACTACCAATATCGCTCTCGATTCTTCTGGGAATGTTTATGTTTCAGGCAGGATGTATAACTCAACTTCGACTTATAATATGATGTGGCTAATAAAGTATAACTCAACCGGCGATTTGGAATGGGAGAAAACCTACGGCGATGAACTCAGCAATATCGGGCTGTCGATAAGTCCTTTTGATGATATTTATCTTGCAGGATATTATTATGGGGCATATTATACCAGATTATTCAAATACGCAACTAATGGCACGTTGCTTTGGAGCAAGACATTGGGACTGCAGGCTGTCGGGAGCCGTACAGTCGCTGCAGATTCTTCTGGAAACGTTTATCTGACAGATACAAATAGCAGCGGCACCGTGGCTATTAAATACAATTCCAGTGGGAGTCATCTTTGGAATAGCAGCATAATCGGCGGCGGAGGTTATGCAATTGCAGCAGATGCGTTCGGAGATATCTATATGCTTAGCCTGCTGGGCATGTCAAAGTATAATTCCTCAGGCAGTTATGTATGGAATAAGTCTTATTCAACTAATTTGGGTGTTTGGGGCGCGAGCAGCGTAAGGATAGATTCTTCTGGAAACGTTTATACTGTCGGCATGATAACTCCAACATCGGATTATGATATTGCGGTTTCCAAGTTTGATTCAGATGGAAATCAGATATGGTACAGAACTACCGAGAATATAACTACTGGGCTTAATGTTGAGCGCGGGGGCGATTTGGCAATAGACTCTTTTGGTAATGTGTATGTGACTGGGTATTCTGGTACTGGAGGACCATCCAGGTTGCTGCTGATTAAATATGACAAGAACGGCGGCCTGCTATGGAATAAAACGATACAGAGGTCCAATGTTGATGCCGGCTCTGGGATAGTTCTGGCTTCAGATGACGTCGCTTATCTGACAGGCACTACATCTGTGAGCAGCTTTACAGATGCATGGACAATGAAACTTAACCTTACTGTCTCTCAAACGAGATATCTTGGAGGAACATCCAATTCAACTTCGTGGAATGTGACTCTGCCCCATAGGGGGAATTATACCTGGATATGTGAAGGAACAGACATTTATGGCAGGAACGGGAGCTGTCAGGAAGGGAATAGCACGCTGATAATTGCCAGCGGTCCGAGCATCTCAATCATTACCCCGATTAATAATGAGGTTGTGGGCTGGGAAGTAACCTTTTTGGCAAATGTGACAAGCGATTATCTTGATGATGTTTGGTACGAGGTTAGAAATGAGAGCGGAGTTATTGCATCAGGTTTCATGGACACAAGCTACATTGGCGGGAATACTTACAATGCGACTCTTTTCACAAATGAGAGCTGGCCTTATGATGCTTCTGCGTATAATTCCACAAACCTGACATTCATTGTATATGCGAATGACACTCTTGGGAATACTGCGAATGCCTCGTCATTATTTGTGCTCGAGAACTCAAACCCAGCAATACAGTTCATAATGCCTCCTGAGACAGGGATTATCCTTAATCATGACTTTAACCTGCATATTCATTTAGGAGACTTTATGCTCAATTATTCAAGTTATAACATAACCAACTCCTCGGGGCAAGTTGTTCAATTCAACGCAACTAATATCTCCGGGCAGTTCTTTGAGTGGTATGATTACGTTAACGTATCTTTGCTTGCTGAGGGCAATTATTCTGTCGGAGTATTTGTCGGGGACTCAAATTACAACAACAACTCAAAGTCATCTTGGTTCTATCTGCATCTTATGCCTCCAAATGCAACAGATATAACCCCTCAGAACGAAACTATCACGAATATAACTGCCATTAATTTCACTGCGAATCTGAGTGATAACTTCGGCTTGGCTAATGCAACTCTTTATATCTATAATGAAACCGGACTGTACAACCGCACAACAATTGATTTGGGAGGGATATTGCAAACCTCGCTGGGAATAGTTGTCTGGCTTGCAGACGGAGTTTATAACTGGTTCTGGGAAGTATTTGACATTGCTTCAAATGTCCTTACGACCGGCAATTATACAATCAGCGAAGATACTTCAAACCCGGTTTTCACAAACCTTGCGAATATCAGCATTTATTCAAACGAGAGTGTGAATTACGACCTTGACGCAACGGATACTGGTTCAGGGGTTTCGTGCTTTGGAGTAAATGACACAAGATTTGCAATAACCTGCTCAGGAGTTCTGACGAATTTGACAGACATTGCAGTCGGAGAGTATTGGATAACTCTTAGTGCGAATGACAGTGCGGGAAACACAGTATCCGGCGAGGCAAGAATTAATGTAACCCTTTCCGCTGCCTTGGATACAGAAGATCCGGCCTATAGCAACATTATTGTCACGCCTGGTCCGCCTGCAAATTATTCTGAAACAGGGCAATATCGGTTCAACATAACGTGGACAGACAATGCAGGCATTGGCAGTGTAATAATCGAGTTTAACGGAGTCAATACAACAATTTCGGGCGTTGGGGGCAATTATACTTTTGCAATATCTGGTCTTTCTGCGGGCAATCATCCTTACAGGTGGTTTGCGAATGATACAGCCGGGAACTTCGCAGAAACACCGCTCTTTGTTTATGCTGTGGACAAGGCAGCTCCGGCACTTTTGATAAACATGACTCCTTCAAACAGCATTACCAGCGGGACAGCGACGAGCATTGAGGGATTGGGCTGCCCTAGCCAGTTGAATTGTACGCTTTACAGGGATAATGTGAGCGTTTCTAATCCAGATAATGCAACCCTGGGTGTTGGTTCATACATCTATCTTTACAATACTACCGGCAACAGCAACTACACCGGTGCGGAAACGAGCGGAACATTAACTGTCAGCGAGCAGGGATGCACTGACTGTGGGGGATGCTCTGATTCAACCTGGACATGCGCCGGATGGGGTGCGTGCGTCGGTGATGTGCAGACGAGAACATGCGTTTCGAACTGCAATCATGTTAAAACTGAAACTAAGTGCTGTTCTGTAAACTGGACATGCTCTGAGTGGACAAACTGTTCATTCAACAGGCAGGAAAGAGACTGCAAATCCAATTGCGGGACAAATGAGACGCAAACAAGAGTTTGCGAGATGTGCATGCCTAACTGGACGTGCACTGACTTTGGAAACTGCACTTCCCAGGGAATAATGCAGAGAACATGCACAGATTCCAATAACTGCAATACTGAGGCAGGCAAACCCGACGAATCAATTGGCTGCGAATACGGCAGGTTGTGCGTGCCGAGAATATACTGCGAGGATTGGGGGCAGTGCATATATGTTGATAAAGTGAGCGACATTCTTCAGGGAACTTTGAGTTATACGGGTTATCAGGAGAGAGTATGCTATGACAAGAACTTATGCGCTGAGAACTATACTGAATATCAGAACTGCACTTCCGGCGTTGAACTTGAGATGAGCAAGGCAGAGGTCTGCAGAGAGGACAAGCTTGTGGCTGTAAATACAAGAACAAACACGCCGGTAACAACAATAAACCTGGAGTCATTTAAGTCGAATGAGATTGATGTTTCATTTGTCCAGAGCTATTCTGTATTCTGCCCTCACTGTTATAACGGAATTCAGGATGCAGGGGAAGAAGGGATTGACTGCGGCGGAGAGTGCAGATTATGCAAGCCAGAGAGCAGGATACCTTGGGGGATTATTGCGTGGGCATTGTGGATAATGGCTGCATTGCTTTTGGTGCCTATACTTAAGTTATTGAAAGAGGATGACGATATTATTGCGGAGATAAGGAAGCTTATCTCTGATGGGAAGGCTGCTCTTAAAGAGAATGAGAAGAAGAGAGCATCTGAAGATTACAGAAGGATAAGGTACTTGTTCATCCAGATACAGAGTTCGAGAAAGAGAGAGATGATAAAGAAGGAGATAATGAGATACTTTGAGAGAATAAGGAAATTCTATGATTTCTATGTGCCTCCTGAAACAAAACCAATAAGGAGTTAATTTACCTTCTAACTGCCGGAGGCATGGCTGGAGGAGCCCTAATCTGGGGAGGTGCTGCTCTCAGAGGGGCTGTTGCAGCAGGGAACGGTGTTTTCTGCGGCACATTTATTGGAAGAGGAAGGGGTTGTTGTGGGGGACGTTTTTGTATAATAAATCGATTGCCGACGAATTCAGAGACAACTGCGGTAAGTACATATATCTGATAAGCTACCTTGAACACTCCAGGAAGAAGCGGAATCTTTGTCCTGTTTGAGAACTCTCTCAGAAGAGTTTTTATTTCTTCTTCAGATAATCTTGTATTGGTTGTCTGTATGAATCCACCCTTATTGATGACCAGCGGCGCGCCTGCGCCCTTGCATTCAACAGACTGCACAGCAGGATCTGAGAGAATATTCATCATTCTTTCGAATATCGGCGGTTTCACTTCCTCTTCTTCCTTCGGCACTACTTTTACTGTTGACGGAAGAACAACTATCGGAGGAGCTTCCTGTTTTGCAAGAGGCACTGCTTTTGGCATTTTCAGCGAAGAAACCATTTCTTCGTGAACAATCGGTTCTCTTCTTATCTCTATCTGGGGTTTTGCAGGCGCAGGCTCCCGAGGTATTGCAATCTGAACAATCTCTACTTTCCTGGTTTTTTGAGATTCATTGAATTTAGCAAGAAGCTCGGGGTCTGAATTGATTATGAGGGCTCTGATAAAATTCTTTAGAAAATGCGTTCTTATTTGTAATGAGTCTTCCATCATTGAGACTGCGAAGCCTGATATTCTTCTTGTGAAGGGGCAGGTGCTGCTGGCTGCTGAGCTGGAATAGCTGATGCCTGAACAACCGGAGCAGGAGCTGGACGCGCCGAAGGCACAGCCATTATTATATCTACATCCTTGTCTATCTTGTTCACTTTCTCTTCAACGTAAATGACTCCGCGGGCAATTAATCTGTCCTGTTCGAGAAGCTGATTTATCTTGTCAAGCATTTCCTTGTCTCTTCCTGCGAGGGCAGGATTTTCTATGAATGTTTTTGCTGCTGATTCAAATAACCTCAGGAGTTCAGAAGTCTGCTTTGCGAGATTGTCCATCTTCTCAGCCAGAATAACCATTACTTTCTGCATCATCACCATGTTCTCGGTGAGCTCTTTTGGCATAGTCAATTTCGGCACATTAAACTTGATTTTCTGCACTTTTGCTTTTTTGTGCTTTCTGCGCCGAGGTGCTCTTGGCTGTTTAGCCTCAACCTGAATCTTCACCACATTAGTCTCTTTTTTATGTCCCGTAGGCATAGTAAATTTAAGATTTGGATGTTTATAAAGATTATCTTGGCTATCCTCGAGGATATCGTCGGGAGGGCAGTAGTAAAGCTTAAAATGAAGCTAAAACTCCAAGGATTAAGGGCGCTTAGTTAAACGGTATAATTTTCGGCTCCAGAAGATAGACTGAAGAAACCGAAAGTCGGGGGTTCGACTCCCTCAGTGCCCATTTTATTTATTACTTCTTGGGGATTATGGAGATTATCCTTTTTCGTTTTTTAATTTAAAAGGATTTATATCTCAGAGTTAGAGTCTCTTTATCGCCTCAATCTCTTCGTGGGAGATGGCTGAGCCCTTGAACTTTGTGGCATACAGCAGGGCTTCAAGAACCTTTTTTCCTCCGCGGAGGTCAATTAGACCTTTCTTGTAAGCGACAAAAACTATCTCAGAAGAGCGGATTATCCTGAATTTTGAGAATGTTGCTTCAAGGTTATCCTGCACGAATTCAACCTGGTGATGCATCTTCTCAGACATCATTTCTCTCAGATTTGTTGGTTTTTCCACAAGAACACGGGTTGTTCTTTCGTCTATTGCAATCATTGTCTCTACCCCCTGTTTTTCAAGTTCATCGCTGAGAGCGAGGCAGGAAATTTCGCCGTCGCTGACTATCTGCACCCAGCGCCCCTGAAATTGAACTGTATGGTTTGCCATATTCATCAGCTCTTTTGTGCGTTTCTTTATCGATTCGTCTGATACTTTAACTGATTCCGGAAGTTCGAGAACACCAATGTCTATGAGGTGCTGAACACGAAGCGCTTCGAGTTCAAAGCGGTAAACTCCGATTGGGCGGTCAATGATTTCGTATTTTACATCTCGTGTTATCAGAAATTTGCCGCCAAAGACTTTTTTCAGTTCGATGAGCATTTCCAATAATCCATTCATTGAAAGAGTGATTAATGCGCCTGAATCGAAGATTAATGCCTTCATGAGAAGAACTCCAGAGCCATTTTAGCCCGCTTTTGAGCATCAAGAGTTATGCTAAGATTGACATCCCCTACTTGCGTCTGTCCTGAATAAGAGGCAAGCTCCCATTCTGTTATTCCAAGAATTTTTGCAGTGTGCCCCATTGAAATTCCGTGTTCATATATCTTTGAAGCTTTATTGATTGAAGCCTTTCTCATAACGTCCTGCACGTATTGCTTTAACTCTGGAGAAATCATGGACATTGTTTTTCTCGCCTGCATGATATATTTCTCGAATTTTGCGAGATTGTTCTCTTTTAGGGACTTTTCAGCCAGCGTAAAAAACGAATTTATCTTTTTTGCGAGTTGCGGCCAGTTTTTTATGTTAAGCGCTTCTCTTCTTTCAACAAGTTTGCTAAGCGCGTAAACCATGACAGCAATTGTGATGCTTCCTGTGTCCTGCAATGAGGATGCTGCGTGAATTGTCCGGTTTGACAATTCATTTAATTTTAGAACATCCTCTTTTGAAAGAGCATCTCTCACTTCTTCAAGCACCCCAATTGTATGCTGGATTTCAACCATTGATTAACAGAGAGGAATTTAATTTATAAATCTATTCCATAAAGACTGCTGCGGATATTGTGGTGGTCCATAAGCCGTCTTTGTGCCCTTCTGCGGACTGGCAGATATGCGTTGTCTTGAATATGTGCCCGCTTGCCTTGTAAATCTGCTCTCTTTCCTCCCAGGCTTTTGTTGAATCGAATTCTACCCCGAGAGTTGTGGCAAGCATTGTGGCTGCCAAATCCTCTGCGTACTCACCTGCTATGTCTGCTTTCTCGCCGAAAGCGTGATGCTCTGAGAGATAGCCGTAAGCATTGTTATCTTTTGGCATCGCAAGACCGATTGAAGAGGAAATCAGTCTATTTGGCTCATTTGTCTCATTTCTTGCCATGACACAGAATGTAATCTGCCCTGCCTTAAGCTGTTTAAGCCCCTCATCCTTTGGAATTATCCTGCAAGTTGGCGGCAAAATTGAAGAAACGTAGACTAGATTGCACTTTTCTATGCCGGCGTTTCTTAATGCGAGCTCGAAAGACGCCAGTTTGTCTTTATGTATGCCAACTCCCTTTGTCAAGAATATTTTTGTCGGAACGTGATTCAACTTCTTTCTTTTGACACCTATTGTTTTGTGAAAATTTTGATTATAATTTTATGCATAATCCATATATAAAGTTTTATATTTTTTAAAAAGGCAAAAACACAAGGTTAATAAAGAAAAAACAGCATAATTATTGCATGGAAGTGATACTTGACACGAATTTTATTGTCTCATGCATCAAGAAGAAGATTGATTTTCTAACTGAGCTTGAGAGTATGGGCTTCAAGGTGCTTCTGCCTAAGGAAATCGTCGAGGAAGTCAAGGATTTGAGGCTTAATTCAGACCGTAATACCAAGGTTGCTGTGGAAGTTGCGCTTGATTTGTTCAGAAAGAGAAAGATAAAGGGCATGACTCTTGGGAACAAGCCTGTTGACGAGGGTTTGATTGAATTCGGGAAAAAGGGCGCATACATAGCGACTCTTGATACAGCAATCAAGAGAATTATCCCGAACAAGATTGTTATTTCTGATGCTGGAAACAAACTTGAAGCTGAAAGAAGCTAATGGGATTTAAAGAATGGTGGGGTTTGAAGCCTGAGTGGTTCAGGGGTTTATTCATAGGGTTTATTGTGTTCGTTGTGCTGACTGTAATAGAATTGCTACTTCCTCCTATTTTGTTGACAGTTATTTCCATGGTATTACCTGTAAAGCTTATAATTTTTCTAATTCCGTTCGTTTTTGTTATAATATGGTGGATTGTTGGAAAGATTAGGGCAAGAAATGCAACAGAGGCATATGAGAGAAAACTTGGAACTTCAGGCATAATCATTACAGTGTTTATAGTAATTTTGATATTTTCTCCGATGTTCTTTGGCGCTTCATCTTCTTATCAGCTGAGGGCAAGGGCTCTCCAACCCAATGAGGTGCAGGCATTTAAAGCAGCCTGTGAAAGCCAGGAGAATAGGGCAATGGAACATTATTGCAATTGGGATAATGTTACAATTGATGAAGTAAAAGCGGCCCTTGGTTCATGCGGAGATTTGAATAGTGAGCAATTTAAGGAGAAATACAATTTCTGCCTGGGCAACAATTTTGAAATAGGGCAACAGCTGCATTGCCTTACGGAAACGCACAGACTGATTTATGTAAAGTTCTATTCAAGTAGAGAACTTATTCCCCAGCAGGATGAGCCGCAGGAGTTTGGGGCAGGTGCCGCGAGCTGGAATGAACAGATGATAAAAGCCTGCGCTGCAAAAGCAGTTGATGGTGAGAAATGTTATTACAGTCTTCCTGACTGTGCATGCTCAAAGTGCGAGATTTACCAGGATGACTCCCCTTATTGCAACCCTAAATTGCCAGGATACAAGTATACTTATTGCCAGGCTTTCTCAGGATTCTAAGCATAACAATTCTTTTAAACATCGCTTATAAGATATTTTAATGGAGAGGATGAGATTTGATTCTAAGGGAAGGATAAAAAGCGTTGATACGGGTTTAGATGATTATTTCGGGCAGGGAAAACCTGAGATTTCTGAGGAAAGGAACAAGATTCATCTAAAAACTTCAGGGGAGCTTGGTTTTTTGAAGCAGGACGAAGCGGCTTTCGAGCCGATTCTTGAGGAGTCTTCGTGGAGCCTGCATTGCGCAACTGAAAACAAGAAGCTTGAGCCATTGAAGTTTTCAAATGGAAAGACGCAGAAGGATGTTGTAAATGAGGTTGTTAATCTTATAAGGGGCGGGACAAAACTTGTGCTTATTCATGGGATGTGCGGCACAGGAAAGAGCGCAATTGCGCTGAATATTGCGAGATTATTGGGAAGAGCATCAATTGTTGTTCCTGTCAAGGGTTTGCAGAGGCAGTATGAAGAGGATTACATGGGAAAGAAGTTCCTGAAAAAACCCGACGGCAAAAAAATGAAAATTGCAATGATAACCGGAAGAGCAAATCACGATTCAATAATCATGCCCGGGATGCCCTGTGATGAGCCAAATCTTCCTGAATTGATTAAACTGACTGAGAAGAATGCAGAGAAAATCGAGGAATATTATCTCCAGAACCCGTTTATTTCCAATAAAGAACTGCCGGAAATAAAGAGATTGAAGAGAATTGCGATTGCGCCTGCAAACCCCTACTGGAGCCCGATTATTCCTGCGCTCTATGACGCGCCGCTTCGCGATGCCAAGAAAAAGAAATACCGCGGGCTTAATGGCAAGGATTTTGTATTTTACCACAGGAAACCAGGATGTTCATATTATGACCAGTATCTTGCATATCTTGATGCAGATGTGATAATATTCAACTCTGCCAAATACAAAATCGAGGTTGCGCTTGACAGAAAGCCTGCTACTGATGTGGAGATAATTGACGAAGCGGATGAGTTTTTGGATAATTTCTCAACAGAGGAGAGCATTAATCTGACAAGGCTTGGAAACGCGCTGAAAACAGTCAAGCCTGAAGAGCCTGAGGCGCAGGAAGCGATAGAGAGCATACAGGAATATCTTCATCTTGAAGAAAAGAACAAACAGGCACTTGGAATAAACGAAGAAGCTATATTTCATATAGGCGAGACACAGGTTGCAAAAGTTCTTAGATTATTCCTGAAGAACCGGTATATTGAGGCTGAAGCGTCTTTAGATGAGATGAATTATACAAATCATGCAATCGGCGTCGCGATGATGTTTGATGGTTTTCTGGACGATACTTATGTTACGTTTGAGAGAAAGGAGAAGGATTTGCAGGTAAATCTTGTTGCTACGAATCTCTCGAAGAGATTCAGGGATATTATTGACAAGAATAAGGCTCTTGTGCTGATGTCCGGAACCCTGCATTCTGAGGAAGTTCTGAAGAAGGTTTTTGGCTTGGAAGATTTCCGGATTGTTGAAGCAGAGACATTGCATCAGGGAAGCATCGAGATAATGATGACTGGAAAGGAATTTGACTGCAGATATGCTAATTTCTCTTCTAAGAGGTACTCCAGAAGGGATTATCTGCTTGCACTGAATGCGTGCGTAGAAAAAGCCGAGAAGCCAATTCTTGTGCATGTTAATTCTTTTGAGGATTTGCCTGCAGAGAGGGAAATTGTGGAACTTGAACTTGGGAAGAACATAATGTCAAGAGAAAGATTAATGGCTTTGCAGGCTGATGACAAAACAGGAAGATTAATCTCGCTTTTCAAGAACAAGATGTCCGATTCTTTGTTTACCACAAAATGCTCCCGCGGAGTGGATTTTCCAGGAGACGTCTGCAATTCAGTTATCTTTACAAAATATCCGAATCCAAATGTCCGCGGAACTTTTTGGAAGATTCTTGAGAAAACACATCCAGAATATTACTGGGATTTTTACAAGGACAAGGCGAGAAGGGATTTTCTGCAGAGGATTTACCGCGCGGTCCGCTCAGAGAAAGACCATGTTTATGTATTGTCTCCAGATATTCGTGTTCTTCAGGCTGTCAGGGATTTGCAATTGACTAAATTATAGGTATCTCTTTAATTCCCGCATTGCTTTGCGGAGATTTGGCACAAGAACTCCCTCTCTCTCAAAACTCCCAATCTCCTCGAGGGAGTACCACCCATATTTTGATATCTTCTCCGGCTCCATTAGCCTGAGACTTCCGCTTCTTATGGCTGAAATGAACATATAAACCTGGAATTCCCCCTCGGGAGAGTTTGTTCTGTATATCCCAAGAAGTTGCTTTGGCTCTATCTCAATGTCAAGCTCTTCTTTTGCTTCTCTGGCAACACATTCTTCCAATGTTTTATCTGCAGGCTTGCGTTTTCCGCCCGGAGGTTCAATTCTTAGCCCATTATGCTTTACATTGTGCACCAATAACAGTTTTTTATCCTGAATTATCAGGGCAGCAGTCATTTCTTTCATAAGAATGCGATAAATCCCCAGTTTAAAAGATTAATTCTATCAGACCATACAGAATTATGCCTTGCTTTCTTCTTCAGCGTTCTCCGAGACACTTTTTACTATTCCAAGGCTTTTGAGAAGCTCTATTCTCTTTTTGTGCTCTTC
>JALOQH010000038.1 GCA_025453475.1 archaeon
ATAATCATCATAAGATGCAGGGGTTTGCTGTCAATAACTTCTTTCGGCAGAGCTTCATCTTCTTCAAATAATTGGAATGCATTGACAGGCAATAAACCAAGAGCAATTGTGAATGGGTATTTCTTAATAATGAGCTTCTTGAATTCATCAAGCTTTTTCTTCATCTTTTCAAACTCTTCAATCTGCTTTGCCTGATTTTCAGGAAGCATCTCCTTTATTTTCGCCTGATCATCGTATTTCTTTGCAGTATTTGACTGCTCAGCAAGATTTTTTGGTTTTTTCTCCGGCATGACTATACAAAAAACTCCCTCTATTTAAATCTAAACATTCATCCCCGCGTTTTACAACTGTTTAATAGTCACTACAGAAGAGTAACAAATAGCAATATTTAAATAGCTGTCTTTCCGTCCTATACTCCATGAAAGCAGATTTACATTTCCACGGACCTATAGGATTTCAGCCCCACTGGCTCAAGGTCCAGGGATATACTGGAAAAGATGAGAATGTATTGAGATATATTGCAGATAATTGCTTCGAAAGAGGCATTGATATCTGTGCTATAACCTCAGAAGAGCAGGAGATACCACGAGGCTCAGTGCATGACAGGCTCGGATTTATGATTAAGAAATGGGGCAGAGATACAAAGGCTGCAGGGTAGGATGTCGATTTACTTGGAAAGAACGTTCTTGTTGTAACTAAAAAGAACTTCAGCGCAAAAACCCCGGTTTATCTTGTAAACGGGCAGACCGTAATCGTAAAAGAGAAGGGCGGAAGGCTCGATCATCTTGTTGTAGGCTCGAATTCTGTTCCAAATGGCATGAATCTTATTGATACATTGCTATACTGCGATTACAATGGATTAACCCAGATTGCAGAGCACCCATTTGCACTTTCTCATTTTGGAATGGGCGAGAGAGTCCTCGAGAATCATCTTAAATATTATGATGCTGTCGAAGGGCATAACTCCCAGCTCTGCCTGCCTGCGTTTATGTCCAGCTTTCCGGTGGTGGGCAATTATACCAGAACCCAAAATGAAAAAGCGAAGCAATTTGCAATATCTCATAAAAAGCCATATGTTGCAACATCTGATGGGCATCGTGTCTGCGATGTTGGTATCTCATACATCAACACAAAAGACGCAATTGGAACAGCCAGCGAATCAAAGTTCCTTTCTGATTTGAAGGCAGCTGTTCACTCAGGCAGGTTCACAACTCATGAGGGCTATGAATCGCTCGCCCGTTGGATAAACTGGGTTGCCAAGTTCAAGATAGGCACTTCTTTGGGTCTGGATAAGAAGTAATGGTAAGGATAAAGTCTGCTATTGATTCTTTGATTGAAGATTTGTTTAAGAATTATCCCAATGAGGAGAAATGTCCTCATCTTAGGATGGACATGGAAGGAGTTTATTGCTCAAATGGATTAAATGAAGGAGAGCCGATAGCAGAAGAAAGAAGGCTTGTTTGTGACATTTATTCTATGCAGCTCTGGTGTTTGCACAAATCAGATTCAACCCGATGTATTTACAAGAACATTAATAATTGGAAATAAGATAATCCTGCGAGAATAAGATTCATTTCGATTCACTCTCAAAACTAATAAGACTAATTCCGACATTGCTTACTGCGGGCACAAGAGAATCTTCGGATTCTCTGTGCAGAAAATTCATTGAATTTTCTTGCATCCTCATCTGAGGATTGCGGTGCTCCTCGTTATCGCAATGCGGAATGGCCCCACGCGGGATCGAACCGCGGATTCATCGGTGTAAACGACGTGTTTTGCCACTAGACTATGGGGCCTCGTATCTGCCTGTTTCCAGGAGTGCGCCCGACGGGAATCGGACCCGTATCCCCTGATTGGCAACCAGGTGTTCTACCACTAAACTACGAGCGCTTAATTATCCGAGATAAAGCCGTTTTATAAAGATTTGTCTGACAATTATCCTGTAATGCACTGTCTGTCAGCAGAATCTCCGTTTTCAATTATTGCTCTGACGTTGCGGTAAACCTTCAGCGCCTCTTCATCATCCTGCCCTAAAAGAGCGATATATCCATCAAGGCAGTCTACTCCAAGCCTGTCGAATACTTCATATCTCCCTGTTTTTCTGCGCGAAGCAATTGCCGCTTCGTCAAGATACATCACAATATCAATTATTTTGGGAAATCTCCTTTGAAAATCCGCGCTCAGGATAAACGGGTTGTCTTTTATTAAATCTCCAATGTCTCTCATCTTAGTCCATTCCCATGTAGGGGTTAGAAGGCATATTCGGCCTGGATTTAGATGAACTGACAAGAACATCATCAATTCTCAATATCATTGTTGCAAATTCACTTGCAGAGCTTATTGCCTGTGTCTTGACTTTCAGAGGTTCTACAATTCCGGCAGCAAATGTATCCTCAATGCTATTGGAGTTGAATAAATTCAGTCCGTGATTCACATTCCCGCCCTCATGAGTCTTTCTCAGCTCAGCAATAATGTCAATCGGGTCAAAGCCGGCATTTTCAGCAAGAGATTCGGGAATTGCTTCAAGCGAATTTGAAAACTCCTCAATTGCAAGCTGCTCCCTTCCCCCTATTGTTCTTCCAAAAGCCCTTAGTCTCCTGGCAAGTTCAATCTCAACAGCGCCTCCGCCAGCCACAACTTTCCCGGAATTCACAGCAGAAACAACATCTCCTAATCCGTCTTTTATCGCTCTCTCAATCTCGTCAATGACATGCGATGTCCCGCCCCTTATCACAATCGTGACCGCTCTCGGATTCTTGCATCCCCTTATATACGTAAGCGCCTCATCTCCTCTTTTCTCTTCTTCCACGATTTGAGAATATCCAAACTGCTCAGGCGTTATGTCTTTTAGATTCGAGACAATTACTCCTGAAGTTGCCCTTGCAATCTGCTCCATGTCGCTTCGCGGAACCCTTCGGACCGCATAAATCCCCGCCTTTGCAAGATAGTACTGCGCAACATCATCAATTCCCTTCTGGCAGAACACAACATTCGCGCCAGATGAGATTATCTTATCAGTCATCTCCTTAAGATGCCTTTCCTCAGAAACAAGGAAACTCTCAAGCTGCTCCGGAGTTGAAACAGAGATTTTCGCTTCTGTTTCAGGATTCTTTAATTCAAGTGCCGCATCAGTCAGGAGTATCTTTGCTTCTTTTATGACTGGGGGCATTTGCATGTTTGCTCTCTCCTTGTCAATAACCATCCCTTTTATCATCTCACTGTCAACAACGCCGTCTCCCTTCAGCTTCTGTATTTTTATCCCGTCAAGCGATAGATTCTTGCCTGTTGCAATCTCATCAACAGAATTTACTATAAGCTCCGCAAGCTTCTCCTTGTGCCCTTCTGCGCCCTTGCCTGTCATCGCAGTCATAGCAATATTTCTCAATGTCTTCTTGCTGTCAACAGGTATTGCAATCTCATTAAGTATTTCAATAGATTTCTCCGCGGCAAGCCTGTATCCTCTTACAATCACGGTAGGGTGTATCTTCCTGTCAAGAAGCTTCTCTGCATTCTCAAGGAGTTTCCCCCCAAGCACAGCAGCAGTTGTTGTGCCATCGCCGACCTCTGTCTCCTGCGTCTTGGCAACTTCAACCATCATTTTTGCCGCAGGATGCTCTATCTCCATCTCTTCAAGAATTGTCACGCCATCATTGGTTACAATTATGTTTCCTGTTGCATCAACAAGCATCTTGTCCATTCCTTTTGGCCCAAGTGTTGTCTTGACAATGTCTGCCACTACTTTCGCAGCAAGTATATTGTTCCTCTGCGCATCCCTGCCCAGAGTTCTTGAAACATTCTCCGGCATAATGTAAACTGGCTGTTTATCACTCATGTTTCTATCTGGCTTTTCCCTTCTTTTAAAGATTATTGTGATTTATTTTTGATAAATAGTTTAAACTACTAAGATAAAAAATAAAAAAATAGAAAAGACTGGGACTTCTGCAGGGACGTCTGTTTTTATTTAAAATCCGTCGTCTTCGTCGTCATCTTCGTCTTCGTCGTCTTCGCTGTCATCGTCTTCAAGGTCGTCAAGCTCTTCGTCTAGGTCTGCTTCTTCCTCGTCATCAACTTCAGCTTTTTCGATTTCTTTTTCAGCCATTGTTTGGATGGTTAAATTTTGGTATCTGTTCCTAGAGTTAAACGCTTTTTAAACCTTTTGCACTCAGAAACCAGAAGCCAAAAACATATATAAATCTCCGCGTTATTCCAAAGTGATGATAAAAAAGAGGTTTCTGGGCTTCACCCTTTTCCTATTTGGGCTTCTCCTCTCGCTCTCAAAAATCGCATTAACCGGAGCTGTAATCGGCGTCTCAGCCTCTTCCTTCATCTCTCTGATAGGAGCGTTAACAATGATTGGCGGTCTTATCTTGCTCATAGGGTATGGAAGAAGCTATCGTCAAAGAGTGGAAGAATCCCTATCTCTCGGAGAGAGAGAATCAAGATTGAAGAAGATGCTCGAAAGGCGCGGTGTAGATTATACAAAGCTTGGTGGCAAAGAGCAAATAACATATATGCGTGCTATCGGAAAATATGAGGAGAGGCTAAAACGGGAAGAGGAGTATAAATCCAAGCATTCCGCTCCCCTTGAACCAACCCAGAAAATAAAGGATCTGCTTCACAAATACAGCAATACAAATCTTAGCCCAGTGCTTGTTGCGGCGCAAATAAATGGTGAGCTCAAAAACAAATATGGCATTGCCCGTAGTGTTAATTATACTGGAGGAGATTTAAATTTATCAGTAAGGACGAAAAGGAGAATTGTCCCCTTAAAGGTCAGTACCGCAGAAAAAGCCAAGGACCTTGCCTTTGCGTTTAGGCTTGGGATGGAGTCATATGAACCAAAATCCCGGCGGGACAGCGAATTGCAGATAAGTGAAGAAGCATCGTCAAAGCATCATCCGGAAGGATTGGAAGTTCTTTTGAACCAGTTCAGGGCGCAGCACAAGCAAGAATTAAAGAAAGCATTTCCTGTTGCTAAGCGCCACTAATTTTTCAAGTTCTCTCAATTTCGCGCGCAGTTTTGAGGACTGTTGGGTCATCTCGCCAGGTTTGCATTTGTCTATTTGTTCCTGATATTTGAGAATCAACCGCTCAACATCTTCAATAGCCTTCTCGGAAGGCGCGCTTATGTAAGCGGGATGCGCAACATCATATATCTCTTGAGCTCTGACAAGAGAATTGCCCGGGTCATAGATATTTAATATTCCTGCCTGGGCGCAAGCCACTCTTATCTTCATATCTGCCATTTTCTGGTATAATGTCTCCCCATGTCTGCCGCAATCTTCTCTATTGTAGGCTGGACTGCGAACTGCTCAGCCTCGAAGGGGTCGCGGACAGCCCTTACGTCCTTGATTGCATCCTGGTATCTCTGGTTGACGAGGTTGTCCACAAAGTCGAATGCCCACCACGCCGAGACCCTGTTTGTCATGCTGAACGTGGTCCTGTCGTTTATGGCATAAGACTTGGGCAGGCTGCTTACCCCTGCATAGATGGGCACATAGACTGAAGTATCGGTGCTGTTAAGACCGAACCAGCACAATGTGCCTATCGCAGGATCCATCCATCCTCTTGATTGGAGGATCGTGAAGTAAGAGCAGCCGGGTATCGATATGTTCCTCTCGGAGGGTGAGTCGACTAGCTTCTGAAATTCGGTGCTCATATGCGGGGTGGCGAACGGGCTCTTCACGAA
>JALOQH010000039.1 GCA_025453475.1 archaeon
CATCCTGTGCAGCCACTCCACGAATACTCGGGAATATCTGCCAGTTTCTTTACAACTTCTTTCGCAGCCTCTTCTTTTAGAGCAGCTGAGCTCTCTTTGGCGCTTGCAGGCGCAGGGCGTCTTACAAATATTGCAAGAAATATCAGGAAAATAATCGCCACAATAACCACTACGAGAACAAATCCAACTATCTCTTCCTGCGCTTTTCTCCCATTTCCAATCTTCAATCTGTTCAATTTCATGAGATTCCCTTCCCTGCAGCATGGATTTTGCCAAGCTCGCACTTTTCGTATTCCTCTACAGCATCATAACTGCAGAGCGCCACATAAGCAGTTGACACAGTTCCGAAACTCGCGCTTTTGTTCATTAGAGTTAGTGTTGTGCAATCCGGATAATTTGCGAGAGTGCATTCCCTGGAAGTTGTATTAGGATAGATTTTTTCAACCATCATGTAATCCATGCTCCAGAATTTATCGTATATCTTCCTGTCTTTTATCATCATTATCTTGTCAAAATCAATGCATCCTGTGCAGCCACTCCACGAATACTCGGGAATATCTGCCAGTTTCTTTACAACTTCTTTCGCAGCCTCTTCTTTTAGAGCAGCTGAGCTCTCTTTGGCCTGATTGAGAAATAAACAAGCACAACCATCCCGAAGAAAACCATTATTGCAACAAGCACAAATGCCATTTCCTGTATTTTCATCTGCGCTCTCTTTCTCTCAAAAACCATTCTTCTTATCTCCATTTTAACTCTCCCCCCACAACGGGCATTTCATGTTCTTATTCTTTGAATTCATTGTCTCTGAACTGAACGACAGCCCTCTTAGACTTGCTGAATCCTGCGTAGCAGCAGCGAGCAGTGCAAAAGCGCCAAGCTCCCCCTGCATATCAAGGCTGCAGCTGCTTGGAGACTTTGCGGAAATTATCTCGCTCTTCGACGAATAAAGCAATGCAAGCTCAGCTGTTCTCTTCATTAATCTCTGGACCTGGCATTCGTATATCATTGGGTCGGCGAATATCGCACCGTATATTAGATTCCCCTCGTAACTGACTGTCTGAGAGCTTTCATTTGTTCTCTTTGTGACAATCTTCTGCTCAGGAGAAACAATCATGTCGCAGTTCGGCAAATCGCTGTAAAAACAGACTTTCCTGCTCCCCTTAATGCATGCTGCCAGCGATTCATTCAAATCAATATTCCTAAGTCCAAGCTTTTTAACCTCGTCTGCAATCTCGTTTGGCGCATTGACAAAGCAGTATCTCTCCTTGTTCGTCCACATCACCATTATATCTGCAACCTTGTAGGGCAGGCTAAATGGCTTCGAGAAAACATAAAACTCCTTCCCTTCAGCAACTCTCGACGAGAAAATGTACTTATTATAAAACAACACCGGCACCCCCGGTTTCTGCCACTTCTTGCCCAGTCCCAGGCTTGAGGCAATGCTTATCTCCTGCTCGCCGAAACTGCCCTTTGCTGAGCAGTTGTTGAAAATCCTTGTATCTGACGGGAATCTTATTGGCGCAACAGCTTTGGCGCTCTCAAAGCCAGTTTCCACCGGCGTCAATATTATCTCCAGCTCCTTGGCGCTTGCAGTGTCCTGCGCAACCCTCTCTGTGCTCACCAAACGGACAGCAGCATAGATTGCAAGGAAGATTATCATCGCGCCTACAATTATCGCAAACATCCATCCAAAACTGAATTCAAATCCCTTTTTTCCCCTCATCATATAAAATCACGCTCTCGCAAGCTTGACCAACGGATCAAATTGCGTTTTGATAATTTTGATGGTTATCTTTCCGCTCTTTACCGGCGCGCAGAAAAACTCGTCTGTTTTCACATGCGAGAGCTTAAAAAAGGCGAGATTGCTGTCGCACGAACTGCTCGCAGGATAAAGAAACACATTCTTGTCCTGCCTCCAGAATCTTCTCAGATAATCGTATTCTGCAGCATCAACTTTCTGGTATGACTGCGAGAAATTCCCAAAACATACTTTCTCAACAGGATTTGGAATGCCCTGCGTGAAAGTCTTTTGCGTTATATCTCCCTCCCACGCCTTGTTTACCTCGCTGTTAAGCGCGCTGTAGAACAACCCAACCTGCGTGCATCTGTTCAGATTCAGAAAATAGCTTATGACATAGAATGCAATCGCGATAGTTGCAATGATTATTATTATGGAAAAAATCATGCCGAACGAAATTTGCAATTGCGCTTTTTTCCTTCCCCTCATTTCTCAACACCTCTTATTGTTCCAGAGACTTTCAGGACTTTTATATTCTTACCTGACGCTTCAAAGGCAGCCCGCGCATTATCGACCGCTCCTCTCTCAACAGACAGGACAATCCTTCCTTCTTTTTTACTCCCCTCAACAAATATCGGAGAAGCCTTTGCCCAGCCTATAACTCCCAAGAACTCAAGCAGAATCTTCTCAATTTCCTCTCTTTTCCCGCCCTCAATGACAAGGTATCTCCTCTTTATTCTTGAAGAAGGTTTTAGCTTCAATTTCATATCCTAATCTGTATTTTTTCATATTTATAGCTTCCGAATTATGCACTACAAAATATGCTTCAAAACCTATATAAACAAACTTCGACTAAGAAAAATATGAAAATACACGCCATAGGCGGTTATAATGCGGTGGGAAAGAACATGACTCTCATTGACATGGGAGAGGATGTCATTATGTTTGATTCTGGGCTGTATATGCCTGCAATTGTTGGTGTTGCTGAGCGCGAAAAAGTTCCCACAGAGAGCGGAATGCGCGCTCTTGGAGCGCTTCCGGACGATGAATATCTCGATCAGAAGAATCTGCGCGACAAAGTCCGTGCAATGCTCATCTCCCACGCGCATCTTGACCATGTCGGAGCGCTTCCATACAATTCATACAGGTACAGGGCTCCAATCCTGGGCACACCATTCACAATTGAGGTGCTGAAAACTCTTCTTGAAGACACAAATATCCGGCTGAAAAATCCTCAAATCCCAATACAGCCGGACAAGTCCTTTATTGTCAAGGGAAAAAAGAACTACAAAGTGGAATTTCTGAACATGACGCACTCAACAATCCAGTCTTCAATGATTGCGCTTCACACTCCCCAGGGCGTTGTTATCTATGCAAATGACTTCAAGCTTGATAACTCTCCTGTTTTTGGCGACAAGCCAAACTACAGAAGATTAAGGGAGCTTGGCAAGCAGGGGGTTAAGGCTCTTGTTGTAGACTGCCTTTACGCTCCTGATGACAGAAAAACTCCATCCGAGAAGATTGCGAAGGGGCTTCTTGAGGATGTATTCTTTTCAACAGATAACCGAAACAGCGGGATGATTGTAACAACGTTCTCTTCCCACATTGCAAGATTAAAAACAATCACAGAGCTTGGCAGGAAATTAAACCGCGATGTCGTGTTCATGGGGCGCAGCCTCAACAAATATGTGACTGCTGCTTCAAACATAGGAAAAGCTCCTTTCAAGAAAGACATCCGTCTTGTCACATTCAGAAATCAGCTTGAGCGTGAGATGAAAAAGATAAACCAGAGGAAAAGCAGATATCTTCTTGTCTGCACAGGGCATCAGGGAGAGCCAGGCTCAATCCTTGACAGGATAGCAACAAACAAGCTTCCCCTGCGTTTATCCTCAAATGACCAGATTATCTTCTCTTCAAAGACAATTCCAAGCCCGATAAACGAGGCAAACCGCAGTGCTCTCGAGAAGAGATTGAAAAAGCACAATGTAAGAATATTTGACAATGTGCATGTTTCCGGGCATGCAGGACGCGAGGACTTAAGGGATTTGTTCAGGATGCTGAACCCAGAGCACATTATTCCTTCCCACGGAGACCTGAAGAAACTCTCTGCAGGCGCAGAGCTTGCGCAGGAGATGGGATACAAACTAAACAAGACCGTTCATCTCATGCAGAACGGGCATTCCATAACTGTCTAAGATGCAAAAAGAGGATATAATCGCAGGATTGAAGCAGGCACTTGCTCGAGGAGAATCAAAAGAAGAGGCTGTGCAGAGCTTTGTTAATGCAGGCTACAGCGCCGCAGATATAAATGACGCAGCCGCAACTGTTCTTTCTTCTGCTCAGGAAAAACCAAAGCCTCTGCCCCAGTCAACGCCTGTTGCAAATGCCGCCTCAACCGGTTCTGTCCAGCAGCTTCCAAAGCCAACTTCTCTTTTCAGCGCCCCAGAATCTCCTGCCAAAACAGAATCCCAAAAAGCAGGCGTTTCAAATGGAATGAAGATAGCTATTCTTGTTGCAGCGCTTCTCGTCCTGATTGCCCTGGGAATATCCCTTTTCTTCTTCAACGTTTTCTAAAATGATATATTCTCCAAGAGAAGACTCTTTCCTGCTTGAAAGAGAAGTTAAGAAACTAGCTAAAGGAAGAGCTTCTCTTGACATGGGCTGCGGCTCAGGCATCCAGGGAAAAGCAGCTCTTTCTTCCGGCGCAAAATCCGTTTCATTCTCAGACATAAATCCAGAAGCAATAAAAGAACTAAAAAAACAAGGTTTTGATGCAGTCAAATCAGATTTATTTTCAGATATAAAAGAAAAATTTGACCTTGTCTCATTCAACCCGCCCTATCTTCCGGAAAACAAAGAGGAGGGCAGGGAGTCCGGTCTGGCTAACTCGGGAGGAAAGAGAGGGGATGAATTAATCCTTCGCTTCCTGAAACAAGTCAAATTCCATTTAAACAGGGGAGGGATAATCCTCCTTGTTCTTTCTTCTCTGACTCCAAGAGACAAAATAGAAATTCTTCTTAAAAAACAAAAAATGCATAAAAAACTACTGGGAAAGCAATCCTTTTTCATGGAATCTCTGGAAGTCTGGAAAATAAGCACTCTATAAATTTAAAAACACACTTTCTCATGAATTTGCATGGAAAACGAGATACTTTTCAAGGCAGCAATCCTGCAGAAGCAGTCAGAGGAGATAAACGAGCATCTTAACTATCTTGGCTCACAGCTTTCTGAACTTGAGGAGCTTTCCGGGAATATAAGCAAGATTTCTCTCTCAAAGGACAATGAATCCATCTCCTCTCTTGGCAAGGGCATTTTTGTAAAATCTGTTCTCTCTCCCGAGAATCTCTTCGTAAATGTTGGCGCAGGGGTCATAGTGAAGAAATCGCCTGAAGAGACAGTCAATGCAATCTCCTCGCAGATTAAAAATATTCATGAAGCGCGCACACATCTTATGCAGCAGCTCGAATTATGCAATCACGCGCTTCAATCTGCGATAGTTGAGCTTGAAAATCAGAAGAAATCTGCGGATGATAGGAGCAATTAAATCATCCTGTCTGCTTTTTTTACAAATGAATCAAACCTTAATATCCCAAGCTCAGAGATAATTCCCCGGACATATTTTTTCTCAACTTTCTCGAATGCAGGATTTCTTATTCTTATTGCAGAAGGCGCATTCTTCCAGACTTCGTGGAAATCCCTTTCCTCAATCTTTACATTTCTCGGGGAGAACTTCCATGAATCAGCAACAACATAAACCGGTTTTTTGTGCAGCCATGCAAGCTCAGCTATTGCTGCGCTCCCAACCTTGTTTATGGCCCCGGACTTTACTATTGCATCGCTCCCAATCATGATAATGTCTGCGCATTTTACTGCGCTGTCAACAGCAGAATCTACAAAATCAGTCACTTTGATTCCGGCTCTCGCAAGCTCCTTGGCGGTTTTTCTTCCCTGAAAGAGAGGTCTTGTCTCGGTGTTATATACTTCAAACTTCTTTCCATGCTTTTTCGCATAAATGAGCGCCTTCACGACATTTGTCGAGTGGCAGTGCGTGTAAATAACCGGATTATTCTTAATCAATTTCAGGACAAGCTTGTTTATCTTTGACTGCGCATCTGCAAAATGAGCAATAACTTTCTTTTCTCCAATCCTGTCAGCAAAATTAAGCGCATTCGCAAGTGTCGGCTCTGTCGGGCGGAGCGAAATAAGCTTCTTTTTGTTATCTGCATCTTTTTTCAGGGAGTATGCTCTTATTGCAGCCTTTGCAATATTTGTAGCTCCCTGTATCTTCACACTTTTGATATCCCTGTAAATCTTCTCAATCTCCCTCTTTGAGTTCATATTTATCTTAGCAATCTCGCATAT
>JALOQH010000040.1 GCA_025453475.1 archaeon
TCCAGAACAAAGGGTTGTGGAACAATATACGCCCCCTCTTGGATAACCCCAATATCCCCGAACTGAGGAACTGGCTGGCGGATAATGTGCAGGGATATGGCTTGAAAGAAGCCTCCCATTTCCTTAGAAACATAGGCAAGTCCAACAACCAAATAGCTATCCTGGACAGGCATATTCTAAGGAATTTAAAGGCATTTGGAGCTGTAAAGGATGATAAGATAATGTCAAGAAAAGACTATCTTGAAAAAGAGCAAAAATACCTCTCGTTTGCGAAGCAAATTGAAATCCCTGCAGATGAGCTTGATTTACTGTGGTGGAGCCAGGAAAACGGGGAAGTTTTTAAGTAATTTCTTAAGAAACAATCGCGCTTCTTGCAACTTCCCCTATCACATATCTGACTATATCTGCATAAAATGCGCTTCTAGAGCCCGCCTCTGGCAAATTTCTCTTTACCCTGCAAGTCACAGAAACCGCGCCATCGCTTAGCTCTGAAAGCCTCCTGTGCGAGATATAATGGGTTTTGTCTACTTCCGTATTGCTGATTTTTCTCTCATCCTCGGAGCAGAATTTGATGGTTTTCCCCTCTGAATAAGCCCTTAAATGGATATTAACCTGACCGTAATCATCTATGTTAAATTCGCAGTCATAATCCAGATTTTCAAGGCGAAAAGAGACCTTCGAGGGATTTTTAGCGAACCTTAATCCTCTGGGAGTTCCCCCGAGACAGCCCGGCAAAGCCCGCGAGAAATCACGTGCAAGCGCCTCCAGGTCTTCTTTTTTTGATTCAATTGTCATAAAATAATGCGTCAAACAGCGTTTTTAACTATTTATGTAATAAAATCATCGTATCAAGTAGTAACAAAGCAAATCTTTAAATAAAAACACTAATTAAGACAATAATGAAAATAATGGTGATTAGTCTTGGCGGCTCCCTGATTGTGCCTGAGAAAATAGACTACAAATTTCTCGAGGATTTCAAGCACACACTAAGAAAGCATTATGGTAACTGGAAATTTGTTGTTGTCTGCGGGGGCGGAACAGTTGCAAGAAAATACATCTCAATTCTAAGAGCAGACAAACAGCCCGAGAAACAGCTCTCTCTTGCAGGAATAATGGCAACAAGAACCAATGCAAGAGTGATGATGCAGTTCTTCGGAAAAGAAGCAAACGACGCTCTGCCCGGGGATATGAAAGATGTAAAGAATGAATTGAAGAAAAATAACGTAGTAATCTGCGGAGCCCTGAGATACACTCCCCATTCAACATCAGACGGCACTGCAGCAAGGCTTGCAAACTTCCTTGGAGGCGAATTCATCAATGTAACAAACGTCAAAGGATTATTTACAGCAAATCCCTATACTCATAAAGACGCCAGATTCATCGCGCATGAGAGCTGGAAGCAGTTCGAAAAGAGAGCAACAGCAAGAACATATCACTCTGGACAGCATTTTGTTCTCGACCAGGAAGCAGCTGTTCTTATAAGAAAGCACAAAATCAAGACATACATTGTAGGCGACAACCCGAAAAACATAGACAAAATTCTCGGTGGAAAGAAATTTATAGGCACCTCAATCTTCGGATAACATGATAAACACCCCCAACCTTGAGCAAGCCAAGGTCTTAATCAAGAGAGCAGAAGAAAAACCAGTAATAGTCAGAGCCCAGAATGACGAATTTAACCGGAAAATCCTCGAATACGGGCATTTTGACATTATTCTCGGCATCGAAGGGGGCGATAGAAAACGCTCTCTAAGAAACATAGATTCCGGCTTTAATCATGTTCTTGCAGATATTGCAGCCAAAAACAGGATAGCAATAGGCATAGACATGCAGGAACTGGTAAAACTGCCGGCAGAAGAAAAAGCCCGGCGTTTAGAAAGGCTAATCCAGAATATCCAGCTCTGCAGAAAAGCCGGAGCAAGATTAATATTGTTGAATTACAAAGACAGGAAAGATGGCTTTGCCTTCCTTACAAGCCTTGGTTGTTCCACACAGCAGGCAAAGGAGGCGTTACGTTTTTAATGTCTCGCAACATCCAATTAACATGAAACAAAAAGGTGAAAACCCCGAAAAAGAAAGCAAGGAGACAGAAGCAATAGTAGAAAAGCTTTCCCCACTTGAAATAAAAATAATTCCCTTTCTTAAAGAATCAATAGACAAAATAGAAAAGAAATCAGGATTGGACAGCGTTTCCGTGCTCCGCGCCTTAAAGTTTCTTGAAGCCAAGGGCATAGTTAAATTAAGAACAACAGCCAAAACACTAGTTGATTTGGGCACGAACGGAGTTTATTACAAGAAGAATAATCTGCCGGAGAGACAGCTTCTCATGGTTCTGGAGAAAAACCACCATCTTGACCTGGAAGAAGCAAAAAAACTCTCCAAGCTTAGCGAAAATGAATTCAAGGTATCTCTCGGTGTTCTTCGCTCAAAAGCTCTTATAAACATGACTGGCGGTAAAATCTCTCTTAATGCAGGAAAAGAAGAACTCTCAAAGAAATCCTTCGAAGAACAGCTTCTTGATGCCCTTCCGGCAGAGCGCGAGACTCTCCCTCCAGAGTTGCACTACGCTCTTGACAACCTCAAAAAAAGGAAAGACATCGTAGAAATAAAAGAAAAGTCAGTTGTCGAGTTTGAATTAACGTCAGAAGGCAGGAAAATAGCTGGAAAAGAGATAAAATCAGAATTACTTGAAGAAGTTACCCCGGAAATTATCCGTGACTGGCAGCGCGGAAAGAAATTCAGAAAATATGATATTCTCGCTCCGGTGCCGGCAATTCATGGCGGCAAGAGGCACTTTGTTAATGAAGCAATAACCAAAGGCAAGAGAATCTGGACAGACCTCGGATTCAAAGAAATGACTGGAAGCAAGACAACAACCTCTTTCTGGAACTTCGATGCCCTGTTCACAGCCCAGGATCATCCAGTAAGAGAAATACACGATACATTTTTCATAAAAGGCGTAAAGGGCGCTCTTCCTGACAAAGAGCTGGTCTCAAGTGTTAAGAAAGCCCACGAGTCAGGTGTTGGAAATAGCAGGGGATGGCAGTATAAATGGAATGAAGAAACCGCCCGAAGAGTTCTAATAAGAACCCATACAACTATTCTCTCAGCTCAAACTCTGGCAAAGCTGAAAAAAGAAGATATGCCTGCCAAATTCTTCGCTGTTGGCAAATGCTTCAGAAACGAGACAGTTGACTGGAAGCACCTGTTTGAATTCAACCAGACAGAAGGAATAGTAATTGACCCAAATGCCAACCTGCGCCACTTAATTGGCTATCTGAAAGAATTCGCCAGGAAAATGGGTTTTGAAAAGATAAAAATCCAGCCCTCCTATTTCCCTTACACAGAACCAAGTTTAGAAGGATTAGCATGGAACGAAGAGAAAAAACAATGGGTAGAGGTCCTTGCAGCAGGGATTTTCCGTCCCGAAGTTACAATCCCGCTATTAGGCACAGCAACACCTGTCCTTGCATGGGGTCCTGGCTTCGATAGGCTAATGATGGCTGCCTATGGCATAAGCGACATGAGAGAATTATATTCAAATGACCTGAAAGCGCTCAGGAACAAGAAGGCCTGGATAAAATAACATGGCAACCATAAAAATACCAAAGGCAGAACTAAAGAAACTAATAAAGTCAGACGAAGAAATAGCCGCAAAAATGAACATGATGGGGGCGCCAGTAGAGTCTGTTTCAGAACAGGAAGTTGAGCTTGAGATAATGCCAAACCGCCCGGATTTGCTGTCAGTTCAGGGAGTTCTGAGAGCATTCAGAGCCTACCTCGGGAAAGAGTCTGGCATGAAAAAGTACAAGATTCACGCGCCTGAAAAAGATTACAAGGTAAAGATAGACCCCTCTGTCTCAGCAGTCCGTCCTTACACTGCATGTGCAATTGTCAGAAAGCTTAAGTTTGATGATGCAAAGATAAAAGAGATAATCGACATGCAGGAGAAGCTTCACGCAACAGTCGGCAGGAACAGAAAGAAAGCGGCAATCGGCATTTACCCTCTTGAGAAGATATCTCTTCCCATAACTTATGAAGCAAGAAAGCCCAGCGAGATTAAATTCCACCCTCTCGAAGCAGAAAAAGAAATGAGCGCCAATGAGATTCTTCAGAGGCACCCAACAGGAAGGGAATACGCAAGTCTCCTGGAAATTTACTCTACATATCCGATCTTCAAGGATGCGAAAGAAAACATTCTTTCCATGCCACCAGTCATAAATTCTCACGAGACCGGCAAAATAACAGAGCAGACAACAGACGTCTTCATCGAATGCTCGGGCTCAAACCTTGAAGTTCTCAAGAGAATCCTTAACATCATTGTAACAACACTCGCAGATATGGGGGGAGTTGTCTATGCAATGGAATTAGAATATGGCAAAACAAAGTTAACAACCCCAGACTTGAAGCCAGAAAAGATGCGTGTTTCTTTGGACAATGCAAACAAGCTTCTCGGTCTCTCTCTGAAAGAAAAAGATTTGGAGAAGCTTCTCCCAAAAATGGGCTATGAATACAAAGCCGGCAAAGCCAGCATTCCGGCATGGAGATGCGATATCCTGCATGAAGTTGACATAATTGAGGACATTGCAATCGCATACGGATATGACAATCTTGTTCCAGAAATACCGAAAGTAGCCACAATAGGCGAAGAGTCAAGAGAAAGCAGGATAACGAGCAAAATAGCTGAGATTCTCACGGGTTTGGGTTTGATAGAGACCTCTTCGTATCACCTGATTAAGCCAGAAGAAGCAGAAAAAGCCCAGATAAAAGAGGAAGACAAAATTGAGATTGAGAACTCAAAGACAGAATACAAGCTTCTCCGCCCAAGTCTTCTTATCCCTGCATTAAGGATCTTTGCTGAAAACAAGGATAATGAATATCCGCAGAAACTCTTCGAGCTCGGAACCGCATTCACAAAAGACACGGACAAAGAAACAGGAATAGCTGAGTCAGAACATCTTATAATTGCATCCTCACCCGGCAATTTCACGGAAATCAAGCAGGTTCTTGATTATCTGGCAAAAATGCTTAACATCCCATATGAGCTAAAGGAAGCCAAGAAACCAGAGCTAATAGAAGGCAGAACCGGTGCAATCTTCATAAACAACAGGCAAATCGGCTATATTGGAGAGCTGCACCCAGAAACCCTCAGAACCTGGAATATCAAAGCCCCAATCTCAGTTCTTGAAATCTCCCTTGAAGAAATATTTAGGCTGTTTTAATTGCTATTTCTTTAAACGGGGCAGGCATTACTCCAAGCTCATGATAACAATTAACAAAGAAGGCGTTTGCCCTCTGAGCTCCAGGGATATTGGGCCTTATTCTCAATTGAGGATGCACAAATTGCAGGTTTTCAGTATAATGCACTTCTAGCTTTGTAGCATATTCCTCAAATTTGCCTCTCTCAGCAGCATATCCAAGAATAGAAAGTGCATCAATATCGCACCCCATATAATTTCCCACAATCCTCAAAGTCCTGTCTTTTACCTCTGCTCTTTTTTCCTCAGGAACATGCGCAGCAACATTTTCGTCAATAAACCTATTCTTATCTTTTTCAGGAACCTCGAAAAATGAGTCTAAG
>JALOQH010000041.1 GCA_025453475.1 archaeon
TTATCTCTGCAGCAGGGGGAGCAACTGTTTTTTCTTTTGGTTCAGTCTTATTTTCCTGGGCAGCAGGCATTTCTTTACTCTCGGATGCTGCTTTTGCTTCTTCAGACTCGGAAGCTCTGGCTTTCGCTTCTTTCAGCGCTTTTTTCTTTTCCCATTCCTCTCTTAGAGCTTTATTCGCCTCGCAGTTTATGTTGAAGCAGAATTCCCATGGGCGCTTGCCTTTGCGAAGAGCCATCATCATCGGGAAATTGCATGACGGGCAGATTTTTTCTGATTTCTTTACGAGAGCGTTTGGAGGAAGAGAATAAGTTGTTTTGCAGTCAGGATAAGCTGAGCAGGCGACAAAATATCTGAATGAACCTCGGTTGAAAAGAATCCTGAGATTTCCTTTTTTGCAGACAGGGCACTGTATTATTGTGTTTGCTTCATTCTGCTCTTTTCTGTACTGTTCGAGCCCTTTCCCGAGTTCTTTTCCTATATCGTCTTCCTTCGCCTTGAACTCTTTTGAGATGTCCACTATTATCTTTTTGGCTTTTTCAACAACTTTTTGCTCTTCGCCTTTCAAATCTCCGCGGGATTCCTGAATTTTTTCCATTTCTTCTTCCAACTGACGGGTAAGATTCTCGTCAAGGATTACGGATGAATATTTTTCGAGGGCTTCAATCAGTTTCAAGCCAAGAGGGGTGGCTGCAATGCTTTTTCCGTCCAGATAACCTCGTTCAAACAAAGTATCTACTATTGTTGACCTTGTCGCTTTGGTGCCGAGGTTTTTCTTTTCCAGAGTTGAAACGAGAGAGGCGGGAGTGTATCTTTTGGGAGGCTGTGTCTCCTTCTGTTCGAATTCAATCTTGTCAATCTTGACTTTGCCGTTTAAATCAGGCAAATCAGACTCTTCCATCTTGGCGGGATATATTTTTGTCCATCCCTTTTCCTTGACTTTCAGGCCATTTGCTGTGAATTTTATGTCCTTGTCCTTGGGCGATGTTAAAACTATGCGCTTGTTTTCTGTTTTTGCATCAGGAGAGAATGCAGAAATAAAACGCTTTACAATAAGCTTGTAGACTTTTTCCTCGCGCTCGCCGAGCTTTTTTACCTCGCCTGTTGGATAGATTGAGGGGTGAGCAGGGTCGGATTTCTTGCCTTCAACAGGGGTTTTTCTGTTTGCTTCCTTCACTTCCTTCGGGAACTGGGATGCGAGGGCTTTCAGAATCTTTTTTGGTTCAATTGCATCCGGAATCTTCTGCGAGGATGTACGGGGATATGAGATTAGTCCGTCAATGTACAATTGCTGGGCTATTTTCAAAGTTTCGGATGGGGAGATTTTGAAATACCTGTATGTTTCTGTCTGCAGCGTCGTCAAGTCAAATGGCACAGGCGGGGTGATTATTTCCTCTCTGGTTGTTGTTTCTGCATTTGCTTCCTTTATGCTTTCAAATTTCTTCAGTTCTTTTTTGTCAAAAATATCTTTTGGATGCTGGAATCTAATCCCATTTGAGTCTGCAAAGACCTGCCAGTAGGGCTCTGGCTTGAACGCAGAGATTTCTCTTTCTCTTTCGACAATTATTTTGAGGGCAGGACCCTGGACACGCCCTATAGAGAGTATTCTGAAAAGTCCTGTTTTCTTTATCGCTGCCATTAATGCGCGGGAAAGATTGATGCCGTAAAGCCAGTCAATGATATGGCGGGCTTCTCCCGCGTATGCATTGCCCCAGGCAAGCTCTGGCAGCGGCGAGTCGTAAGATTTTTCCAGTTCATCCTTCGTGAGCGTGGAAAATTTCATTCTTTTTGCGCTGTTCTGCTTGCAGATAAAACGCAGGACATTCCATCCAATAACCTCGCCCTCTATGTCAAAGTCTGTCGCAATGATTATTTCCTTGGCGCGCTTGCAGAGTTTGCGGAGCAAATCAAGATATTTTTTAGTGAAAGCTGCTGATTTCTTCTCGTAGGAAGGCTCCCATTCTGTTTCAAATATTGGCCACCCTTTCTGTCCCTTCGAATATGTAAGGTTAAAAAGATGCCCGACAGCTGAAGCAACAACTATCTTTTTTCCATTTCTTTCAACTTCATAGAATGGAACTCCGTCCTCGGAATATTTTCTCTCATCGCCGAGGGCTGATGCAATCTTGAGAGCTGCCTGTGGTTTCTCAGTGATGATAAGTATTGAGTCTTTTTTTGTGATTTCAACCGGTTCTGCGGTCTCTTCATTTTTCTTTGCCCTTGCTTTTCCAAATGCTTTTGATTTTGAAACTCTTTTTTTGCCTTCGAGAAGAAGAGCGGACGAGGGCTTGCCGGGAACTTCAACTGTGGTAAGCTCCTCCACAGAGGGTTTTCGCCTTACCTCTTTTTCAGTTGTGATTTTGGCATCGGTTGTTGGTATGAACTCGCTAACTGCCATGCTTTTTCTTGTTATCGGGGGTTTAAATACATAGGGGGTTATTGTGCTGGCAAGGCGCCGAGTGCAGAACCGTATGCTCGAGATTCTTGGGCAGCATATTCAGGGCGATGGAAGAACCAGCCTGTTGGCAGGAGCGAAGACAAATCTGTTCTTTGCCAGAATAAACCGAGCCGCCTTATGTGGTCTCTCCTGATTGTGTCCCCTGCTTCGCATTCATGCGCTTCGTGCGTTATTTTGATGGAGCAAGGGGGAATTGTCAGCCCATTTTTCAGTTCGAGAGAATGCTTTAATCTAAGCCGCAGTGATTCATAGTATCCGCAATAGTCGCTGCTTGCATCAACATAGCCTTCTTCCAGGAAAGCATAACCGAGATTTACTTCTTTGGGTATTCCAGCAATAGCCATTAAACCTCTGCCGTGAGCGGTCCAGATAAGATTGCATTTGGTAGTGCTGGATATTTCCCAATCGTCTATTTTGTGAAGAAACGGGCTTCTCCTGGGTGTTTTTTCTATGAAGTCTGTGGCTTCTATGGAATCATCCGGGTTTGCAAGTGAGTTTCCAAGTGTCGAAACTAAGCTTCCAATATCAAACATTGTTAATCCTGAACCTTTCACGAAATCGATGGTTAAATTGCGTTTAAAAATACTTGTGTGGTTTGGTATCAGTTAATGGGAGAAGATTCAACCTCGGTTTTATCAAATGTGGGGTATTCTGTCACTTTTGTTATTTTGTATCTTTTGTTTTTGATTAAATGTTCTGCAAGTTTTTCTGAGAGGATTATTCTTTTTTTTGGAATATCGATGTAAAAATCTGTGCGCTTTTCCAATTTTAATTTTCCTTCAGCTTCTTTCAGTTCTTCTTCATTTTTGCAATAGACAGCGAAGTAATTTGCCATGCCTTCTTTATCCTGAAATCCGAATGGGAGAATATTGTGCTTTCTCAGGCGATTGCCGAATTGATAATTGCTCTTTAGATAATCGGTGCACAAGTGAACTTTAAGCGCGGGATTTATTTTTCTCAGGGATTTCATTATTTCCGTTCCGACGGAAACAGAACCTGAAACAGTGTGGGTGTCTTCATTGAACGAATACTTCTCTGTGAAAATATCAAAATTAGTCTCGCTTAATTCAAGCTCATTCATGTTGATGAAACTGATTAAACAAGACACTCTTTTTACAAACTCGATGATTTCCTCTTTCTTTTCAGGGATTATCGGAATTTCTATGCCGAGATTTTCCTTTTTGAAAATCTCACTTGCGATCTCTATCTTTTTTATGTCTTCTTTCATAATGGTCTCGGATGCTTCTTTGGAAAACGCTTGCAAAAACGATGGATGAACTCTTACCTCATCGACATATGGATTTATCCTTTCGAGGTTTTCTCTGTTCATGAGCGTTGTCGGAAGATAGATGTGAATGTGAAAGTCCTTAAAAGCGGATTTCAACGCACGGGCGTATTCTATTGTTCTGTCGAGGCATAACAGAGGGTCTCCGCCGGTAATTCCTGCGCCCTTCGCGTTAGACTCTTTTGCTTCTTCAATTGCATTCTCCGGACTAGAGCACTGGCGCTCATTTGCCCAGATTTCATCAACTTCCTTTCTTTTCTTGCTCAGGGAGCAGTAATAGCAATTGCGGGAGCATTTGCCGGAAATAAATAAAACAAGTTTTTCACCGCGGACACAGCGCTTGCATCCTTCCGGAATATCATTCATGCAATAGGAGCCGAATTGTGTCTTACTCATCTTAGATTTCAATAATTGTGCCTTCTCGGCCGACATTTATGACCTTGGTTTTTCCGATTATTTCTTCAATTCCCGCTGCTTCATGGATGTGACCATGGATAAGAATATCTGGCTTGAATTCCCTGATTGCTTTTGTTATTGCCTTTGAGCCCTCAAAACCCGAGAATTCAGAGAGGCTTGGAGAGGGGTGCATGTGAGTTATCATAACTTTTTTTTCAATGCCTTTTATGTGGGAATGTGCTTTCTTCAGAGTTTCTAAAATCTCTTTTTCCGAGATTATTCCCGGGCCAATATCTCCTCCGCCTGCACCGAAGAATCCGACATTGTCGTATTGCGCCGAGTATCCATGAAGATTCTTTATATTGTAAACAGAAGCAAGGAAATCCGCGGTCTCTGGGGTGTCATGGTTCCCCGGAATTATGAGGACTTTCTGCTTTCTTTCTTTGAATGGTTTTATTATATTGGTTGTTTCCATGAAACCGAGAATATCCCCGCACAATACAACCAAATCGACTTTTTCCTTTTCAGCTCTCTTTGCAAGCTTGAGCGCAAGCTTTGATTCACCATGCAGGTCTGAAGCAGCAAGAATTCTTAGCTTCTTCTGGGGATTTTCCATACCAAACCTAACTTTGGGATTATTATAAGTTTTTGCCATGGACTTATTCAGAAGCGGCCCATGCAGTTATTGAGTTTGCAGGTCTTGGGTCTTCCCATCCGGCTGGAAGATACGCTTCGCCAAGTTCTGATTCTTCAATGCTGTAGACTTTGCCATTGCATCCAAAGCTTCCGTTTATGACTTCTATCGGATTATGATTGCAGCTTGCGAATACCCTGTCTTCGCAGAACGTGTATCCGTCTTTCTGCTCGCAAACAGCGAAAGTGCCTGTTTTGATGTTTTCAGAATGTTCTGAATTAGAATCTCCCTGCACAGAAAATCCAACAATGCTCGGCAGAGTTATGATAAAAATTGCCACGGTTCCTGCTATCACCAACGCAGCTATCACTGCCATGTAAATGGCTATTTTGAACAGTGCTTTTCTATGCGATGTCATACCGTTGTTACTCTATAGTAGTATATAAACCTTTTGGAAGGTTTTAATAGTAAGGATTCATTTTCTTGGATATGGCTGATAAAAGGGAGGGATGGTTCTTTTGGGCGTCCATGGCAGTTATTGTAATATTTGTAATCCTGCTGTTCTTTTATTTTGCGATGTTTAAATTCTCTTTGACAGGCTTTGCATTTGAAGAGTCTTTTGCTAATCCCGCAGATAGTATGACTGCTGAGCAGGTCGCCGAATCATTTAACGAGACTTTTGTGGAATATCTGCTGTATTCAATAAAAGCGAATGAACTGCATAACCCTCCGCTG
>JALOQH010000042.1 GCA_025453475.1 archaeon
TAACTTCAGCAAGCTTTGTCTCGCCTTTTCCTTCAATGACTCTGCCCGCATTTCCATCAACAGTTATCACCTGCTCATCTTTCAGGATTTTTGTGGCGTTTCCTGTCCCGACAACCGCAGGTATTCCCATTTCTCTCGAAACAATTGCCGCGTGTGAGGTTATCCCGCCCTCATCAGTAACTATCGCAGCAGCTCTCTGCATTGTAACAACCATGTCAGGATTTGTCATTTCTGTGACAAGCACATCTCCTTTCTTCACCTTGTCCAAATCATCCATAGTATGCACAATCTTGACACTTCCGGATGAAACTCCCGGAGATGCGCCCAATCCAGATGCAAGAACCTTTCCTTCAACCTGCTTTGCAGCTTTCTTTTCTCCGCCAAGCGTAGTTATCGGTCTTGACTGCACAATAAGTATCTCTTTTCCTTCAATTGCAAACTCAATATCCTGCGGTTTCTTGTAATGCTCTTCAAGCCTCTCAGCATATCCTGCAAGCATCTTGAGCTCGTGATTGTCCAGAACCTGCTGTTTTGCCCTCTCTGGGGTTAATTTCACTATTTGATTTTCTCCGGAGCCAGCACGCACAATAGCTACTTTCTTCTCAGAGATTTTCTGGTCAATTATTTTGAAGTTGTCAAGATTTCTGTCAATAATGTAGCTGTCAGGCTTTATTCTTCCAGACACAATTCCTTCGCCAAGCCCCCAGACCGCCTCAATCATGATTGTATTCTCATCGCCTACCGGGCTTCTTGAGAACATCACTCCTGATTTGTCAGAATCAACCATCTTCATGACAACAACAGCAAGCTGTGCTTTCTCCTGTCCGAATCCTTTCTTCTCCCGGTAATATGTTGCCCTTGAAGTGAAGAGCGAAGCCATGCATTCTTTCACTTTTTGTATCAGCTGCGCCTTGCCTTTCACGTTCAGGAATGACTCCTGCTGCCCGGCAAAACTCGCCTCAGCAAGGTCCTCTGTTGTTGCAGAGCTCCTTACAGCAACAAACGGAGGCTCATAAGAATGTTTTAGGATTGCAAGAGCGCTTCCCTTTGCCACCTGCATCGCATTTTTGTCAACACTAAGCACATCATAAGCCTCGAGAATCTCCTCTTCAAGGTCCTTCGTCATTTCAGCACCAGAGATAATCTCTCTTATTTCTTTGGTAGCTTCATCAAGCTTTTTTGTATCTTCAATATCTATCCTAGAAATAATCTCCTTCATCTTTTCTGTAATGCCTGAAGATGCAATGAAATGAGAATACGCCTGCGCTGTAATCACAAATCCCGGAGGAATGGGAAATTTGGCATTGTACATCTCAGCGAGGCTTGCACCCTTGCCGCCCGCAATAGGCACATCTTTGTTGCTGAGTTCAGAGAACCACTTGACAAACACGCTTTGCCCGGCTTTTACCTCTTTGCTAACCATTTTTATACTTGCTTTTTAGAGTTAATAAATATTACTTTATGGGCAGTTTGTTTTTATCAGAAAGAGAGAACCATAATGTCCCTGCCAACTATCTGGTCTTCGCGGAATTCCCGGATTGGGAACGCAGAATCTAGCCCGCTTAATTTGTAGATTCTCATGCCTGTTTTCTCGCATATCCTGCCAAAATCACACGAAATCCTGCCCCTCTGAGTTTTAATCAGCGGAGCCGTGAATGCGATTTTGCCCTTGGTTTCAAGCCCTTTCTTCAGATTGTTTATCACATCTATCATCAAATCTTCAAATTTTGCAAGCATCTCCTGCGCCCTCTCTGGGGATGGAATTTTCTTCAGCAGTTCTCCAAGAGATGGCTCTGTTGCTATTCCCGCTATCCTTTCTCTTAGTTTTATTGCTCTTGAATCGCTGTTGATGACAGCATGATTCGCTGAAATCTTGTAATTTCTTCTGAGCCAGTCTATGTTCTCTCTCGCGTCTTTGGCTGCTTCCTTGTCTATGTCAATCCCGATTACACTGATGTCTCTCAGCATAGCCTCAGCAAGTATAACTCCGATTCCGCAGAAAGGGTCAGCAAGTGTTTCTTTATCTTTCACCTGCGAGAGATTAATTAATATTCTCGCAAGCCTCGGCGATATGGCAAGACTCTCTCTTCGGTACGGCTTCTCCATGTCTTTTCTCTCAGCTTCTTCAGAATCATAGCTTGTTTCCAGATATCCGAAATTCATCTCTCCACTGCATGAAAAAACAAAATAGTTCATATCTCTCAGCATTATCTTCTCAGGGCTTCCATGCACAATTCTTCCGGATTGCAGTTTCACTGTTCCGCTGACTCCTTTGTATCTAGCTTTCAGCCTCTCTCCCGAGAAGTTCTCTTTCATTGCATCAAGAATTTCTGAGAATTCATCCCCATTTTCAGCATAGCTCATCACAGAATAGACAACTTTGTTCTCTCTCCCGAAATAAATCGGTTTTTTCTTTATGCCCTCAAGAACATCTTTTTTCTTGCCTGAAAACAGAACTTTTCCTATGGCAATTGTTCCGCCAAGCTCATTCATCATCTTCTTTATGTTCAGCTCATTGTCAGTCTCAAGAAGAAGCGCATTTAATCTTATTTTGTGGGCAACTCTTCTCGCAAGTGTTCTTTCAACATAAGAGAGAATTTCCGCTTCAGAAACTAATGGATTTCTCCCCAGAATAAACAGATATTTCATATCCTTACTTCTTGCCCGGAAGGGGCTGTTCGAACAGAATCTTTACTGCGCCAGGCATCTTCGCCTTTACGCTGTTCATTGCATCTCGCGCAATCCTCACGCATTTCTCGTTCAAACATGATACAACTAAAATTTCTTTTCCTCTTGGCACAATAGCTGCCCTGCCTTCAATAACTCCAAATGAGTGCGACATTCCTGTTGACAATCTGTCTGCGCCTGCAACTCCTGATGTCTTGTTGTTTCTCAGAAAATGATGGGGATGAACCTTTACAATAAGGAAATATTCTCCGGGAGTCGCCTCTTCAAGCATCTTGTGCACATGCATTCTCCCTGCTTCAAGCGCAGTGTCTCTTATCAGGATATTTTCATCTGCAATAAGCCTGACAAAGAACTTGTGTTTTCCTGCCCGGTAATCCTCGCCATTTCCAATTCCGTATTTTGCAACCTTGACATGAGGAATTGTTCTGATGTAAGCCTTGTTCTTTCTTCTAGAGTTCCTTGTGTAAGGAGTTACATGCTTCCTTGAATATGATGCTGCTTTTCTTAGTGCCATTTTACTTTCTTATTAATTCCTCCGATTTCTGCTGTTGAAGTTCTTTAATTAATGCCTGCCTAGTAGTGCAAGCTGCTCCGCCCATGCAAGCCTCTTGATAATGCTGATGTCCTGCTGTACCTTCTGCTGCTTTAGCATACAGTCCTACCTCCGGGCACCTGATGCAATTATATTCTCCTCTGTGAAAAATGCATGGGTCTGTCATCTTATTTAACCTCCACCTCATTCGTCATTGCCTGTCCAGGCAAACCTGTCTCAAAAATAGCTCTTACAATGCCCTTGTTTCCATGCGCATCGCTGATTTTGCCTTTTATGATTTTTCCGGCAGGGCTCTTCCATTCAACAATCTTCCCAGCCATCTTCTTTGCCTCATCCCTTGTTTTTAAACCCAAATCCAGCAAATAATGCCTTTCATGTATTCTGTGGCGGCTTCTCCTGAACTGTATGACTATTCCTTTCATACTTTATCCTTCACAAAAAGGGTTTTTAAAACTTCTGTGCATGGTTTTTTTGCACGGAAGTCCCAAGGATAGCAATCTTTGAGCCTTATCTGTAATGTTATTTAGAAACCTTTTTCCTTGTCGTAGTCTGATTCCCTTGTAAATGAGCCTATTTTTTCAAATTCATCCCTTATAGAATCACGCTCTTCTGCCTCTATCTCTTCATAATTCTTGCCACTAGGTTTCTTGTGTATCCTCATACTATACCCTAAAAACAAAGGGATTTCGTATTTATATAATTTATTATTAAGAGAACTTACCCGCCAGCAGACTGGTGTCTCTTAAGGGCAAATCCCCAGAACCAGAGCGAGAAAAGAAGGAAAACAAGCACAGGTAATATCATAAATCCGAGATTTGACAATGGCTCTTTGCCTAAAAGCACAGCAGCAGGCCAATAAGACGCAATTGCTGCAGGGATGACAAATGTTACAGCAAGCTTGAATCCCTGCGAATAGATGCTGGCAGGATACGAGGACACCATTCCAAGAATATCAATTATGTTGCCGAGCGCCCAGACCCTTACAAATATCATTGACAGCGCAGCCAGCAATAGCGCAACACTGAACATGAATATGAGTGCAAGCAGAATAAGGAAAACAAACGGCAGAAGCATCACACCAAACAGCTCAAGCTTTACAATTACAAAGATTATCAGCGCTAATCCTGTTATGACATCCATTATTCCGTGGAAATCCATGCCCTTTGACATCAGATATCCTATTGTCGAAAACGGTTTTAGCAAAGCAGTGTCCATCTCGCCCTCTGCGATATAATCTGAGGTAACCCACGAGATTCCTCCCAGGAAAGCATGCCAGACCCCAAAGACAAATATTGATGTTGCCTGGAGAAGTATCAGCTCCAGGAGTGTCCAGCCAGGTATTCCTGCGCTGATTTTATAAACAGCATAGCTGATCATCGGGCCAATCAAATCCCCGAATATAAGCGAGAGTGATAGCAGAATGAACGATGCCTTGTAAGCCATCTCTTCTCCTGCACTGAGCGCAAGCCCCTTCCACAATATTCCAATGAACCTTCCTATTTTCTTCAGCATTTTACTGTCCCGCCCCCGTGTATTTATTTATTCCTGCTCTCCAGACAATTCTGTAAAGTATGTAGAGCACAGCTATCCATCCAATCTGAGCCAGAATTATCAGCAGAATTGTGTGGACATTGTAAGACCCAAGGAATGTATTAATTGGGAGGAACTTTGTATACTGGAACGGCATGAACCAGCTCACATTCTGGAACCAGTGCGGCATGAACGTTAATGGAATGAATCCTCCTGCAAGGAAGCCCATAATCATTCTTCTAAGGCTGACAAGCCCGGTTATCTTCTGCATCCAGAACCCAAGAGTCCCTGTCAGGAATACCAGAAGATAATTTACGAAATATGCAAGAATCATCACAGGAATAGCCCAGAGGCTCATCCAGCTTGCCCTTACTCCGAAGAATATGATTCCGATAATCAGGATTGGTCCTGCATGGAACAGAAGATTTACTGATTTTCCTCCAGTCAGCCCATAAAGGTGCCTCTCAAGTATTCCCATCGGACGCAATAATTTCTGCGTAAGCTTTCCTTTTCTTATATTGCTCGCGATATTTTCATCTATCTGCGTCCAAATAAGCATGCTCACAAACATCTCAGCAACATAATAGCTGATAAGCATCTGGAGAGTGTATCCTCTTATTACATCAACACCTGTGTGCGAATAAATCGCGCTCCAGACAAAATAATTGATTATCAGGTATATTGGAA
>JALOQH010000004.1 GCA_025453475.1 archaeon
TGCGCTTAAGCCGGAAGACCTCTTCGAGAGAAGACTCCCGACAATTGTTTACAAGAAGGGATTTGCAAAAACTCCGCAGGAAGCAAGACAGATGGTGGCTCATAAGAGAGTTATCCTTGAAGGCAAAGTCGTTGATGTTCCAAGCTACCTGATTTCAATTTCCGAGGACGCGCATATTGGGATAAAGAAGAGAGTTAAGCCTGTTAAGGCAGAGGCTCCAAAGGCAGAAGTTCAGGAGAACGCTGAGGTTAAGGAGGCAGCACAATGACTGAGAAAGAAATAACTCCAAAAGAAGAAGCAAAAGAAGAGAAGAAACTTGAGCAGGAAATTGTCAAGGAGATAGATGCAGAGGAGAAGAGGGAAGAAAAGGCAGAGGAGAAGAAAGAGGCGAAGAAAGAAGAGCCGAAAAAAGAGGAGAGGATTGCGATAGCATATATCTTCTCGTCATCAAACAATACAATGGTGCATATAACTGACATGGCTGGAAACACGCTCTCAAGAATAACGGGCGGAATGGTCACAAAGCACTCAAGATTGAAAGCTGATCCTACAATTGCAATGTTCGTGGCAAAAAGAGCTGCTGAGAGGGCGCGTGATTTGGGCATAACTTCCCTTTACATAAGAACCAAAGCAAAGACAGGCAGTCCTGGAATCGGACCTGGCGCGCACGCTGCTGTCAAGACATTAGGAAAAGAAGGATTCAGAATAATCAACATACTTGATACTACAAGTGTTCCGAGAGGCGGACCTAAGAAGAAAGGAGGCAAGCGTGGAAGAAGGGTTTAAGGCGATTAATAAGCTTTAAAAAACTCTTTTTCATACTATCACCATGGAAGTTGTGCAGAAAACACCTGAGCTTTTGGTCCTTAAAGGCGAGCTTTCAGAGTCGCTTGCTAATGCTATAAGACGTTCTGTAGGAGAGGTTCCAACACTTGCAGTAGATGAGGTGGAGATGTTCAAGAATGATTCTGCGCTCTATGACGAGATGGTTGCCCATAGAATCGGACTGGTTCCATTGAAAACTGAGAAATCAATGAACAAGAAGACGAGGATAGACTTGAAATTGGTTAAGACCGGACCATGCACAGTATATTCCGGGGATTTGAAGGGCGGAGCAGATGTTGTTTACGATAAGATGCAGATAGTTATTCTTGGAGAAGGGCAGAGGCTTGAGCTTGTCGCCACAGCAGCTCTTGGCAGGGGAATTGAACATGCGAAATACTCTCCTGGATTGTGCTATTACAGGCATGTTCTTGAGGTAAAGTCAACCCCAGAGACTGACAAGATAGTCTCAAGCTCAAAGGGATTGATTGCGCCTGAGAAAAAAGGAAACAAATGGGTGTGCGACCTGAACGAAGCAGATGTTGACGCAATAGAAAGGCTTGAGAAGGATTCTGTCTCGCTTTCAAACGAACTGCTTTTCGTTGTCGAATCATACGGTTCAATGGATGCGAAGGAGATATTCAGCAAAGCCATCGAAGCATTATCAGAAAATCTTGACGAGTTTGAAAAGGCGATAAAATAATTTTTATCTTATAACAATTAAGTTTAAATAGGATCTTTTTTTAAACATCTCACGTTAAAATTTTTTAAATTTTAAAAATGACATACGAACCACATACAACAGACGCAGCGGGAATATCCGTAGTTAAAACAAAAGACGGAGAGTATAGAGTGAGCTGTCTTAGGCAGCCATTTGCAAGCACGCGCAGTTTTCGCGAAGCCGCAGCGCATTACTTTCATAGGGCACACAAAAATCCCGCTGCAGGGAAAAACAGGGCAATCTATACCGGTTTGGACGAATCCGAAATGCTCTTTTTGGAAAGTTTGAGGCAATTGCTTTTCTCAGACCATCGCGAGGATTTGGGGAGCACCTAAAATGCACACAAAAATAAAAAAACTCGCTGGACCGGTAAAAACCCATCCAGCCCAGGCTATGGGAGAATATCATAGCAAGATGGAACTGGTTGAAAAGTTAACACTCGCCTCAATTGAATACACATACAGGGTTCTGCATCACGAAAATCCTGACAGCGAAAAGATAAGAGAAGCCAAGAGGATTTTTCAGGAAGGAGACAGAATATTCAGGCAGAGATATCACGAATCCTTTCTTGCCTATGAGTGCAGAACTGCCAGAGGCGCCAGGCAAAGACAAACAAGAAGCTAATTCTTTCAATACTTTTAAAAACAGCTTTTATTCTATAAATTCAAGCGGGTGTGAAGATTGCAATCTTCAAACCCCAGTTTCCTTCGGGGAAACATGCGGGTGTGCCGGAGTGGTCAAACGGGCGTCGTTAAGGCCGACGTTGCTTAGTGCATACCTAGGTTCGAACCCTAGCACCCGCATTTTTGTTCTCAAGAACTTTAAGCCTCGATTCAATCTCATTCAGCTTCATCTCAATTTCCTTCTTTCCAGCATAGGGCTCTTTATCCATGCTCTTCACAAATTCTGCAAGATAGGCATTGAACAAAGTACTTAGCTTGCCACCAAAGAGGTTTAACTTGGTTTTTGCTTTTTCCAGATTGCTCTTGTCAACGGTTATGTTTATCCTTACTTTCTTATCCATACATATAAATGTGTATTTATGTGTTTAAATACTTTTTCTTAATTAGATTTAAATAGCCAGGTTTTCAATGAAAGCTATGGCAAAACCATCAAGGCAGATGAGCAGAACAAGATTCAAAGTTAGAGCTGAAAGAAAGTTGAGTCCTGGAATGCAGGAAATAATGATGCTATTAAGAAAGAATCATGCGTGGGCAAAGCATCTTAAAATGCTGTCTATGCCTGCAAAAATGCATGTTTCTGTCAATCTCAGCGAAATTGACAAGATGGCCTCTGTAGGAGATACTGTTCTTGTTCCGGGGAAAGTGCTTTCTCTTGGAGAGATAGCAAAAAAAGTAAGGATATGCTCATTCGGAATATCAAAATCTGCACGCGAGAAATTAAAGAAGACCAAATCGCAGTGGGTTACAATTGCAGAAGAGATAAAAGCGAATCCTAAAGCGGAGGGGATTAAGATAGCAGCATGAGCATGCAGATAGTAATTGACGCGAACGGGGCTATTCTCGGGAGATTGTCCAGTTTTGCAGCCAAAGAGGCGCTGAAAGGAAAGAAAGTTGTTGTTGTGAACTGCAATGAGATACTTCTCGCAGGGAATATACCCAACATAATCGAGGAATATCATAATTTCAGGCTTAAGGGCGGTTCATCCCTTAAGGGTGTTTTCTTCCCAAAGAATCCTGAAAGAATAGTCAAGAGAACAATAAGGGGAATGCTGCCGCACCTGCAGACAAGGGGCGAGGAAGCGCTCCTTCGAGTAATGTGCTATAACCGAGTTCCAAAAGAGTTTGAGAATACTCCGAAAATATCAATGGTCCGCAAGGTAAAGACAAGAACAATTAAACTTTCAACTGTGCTGGAGAGAATCTAATGGCAAAAATAGAAATAATTTCCGGAAAGAGAAAAACTGCGGTTGCGAAATTGAAATTCAATGAAGGAAACGGCAAGATAAGTTACAACGGGCTGCCGCATACTGAATTGAATCTTTTCCATAAGCTTGCGCTTGCAGAGCCAATAAGAATATTTGAGCAGACAATCGGTCCTGTCAAACATGATTTCGTGATAAAAACCCTGGGCGGAGGCAAAGAGTCGCAGATAGAGGCAGCAAGACTTACAATTGCGCGCGCGCTTCTGCACCTTAATCCTTCTGACGCATTGAAGAAGGCGTTTGTTGCATATGACAGAAACATAATTGTAGAAGACTCGAGAAGAAAGGAAGCGAGAAAGCCAGGAGATTCAAGAGCAAGAGCCAAGAGGCAGAAGTCCTACAGATAAGTTTTTTTACTTTCTTAATCTGCTCAGCACATCTTTTAGAATTCCATCTCTCAGCCCCTTGTTCCCGGTATTATAAGTGCATGCAATATCATCATTTTCAGGATACCATTTTAGTAATATGCGATAGTTTCCCTTCCTGTTTGCTTCAGAATTGTCAACTCCTGCGCCCATTTGCTCTCTAAGAAAAGCCTCAAGAATCCTAATTCTTCCTTCCCGGCTGACATTGCCGGTTATTTTGAATTTCCTGCTCCCCATGCTATATTTAATGCACATTGAGAGATAATCGTTGGTCATATCATCTGAAGACGAAACATATTTTTAAACAAATATGTAACCAGAAATATACTTTATTGCTGGACAGCATTCGGATTGTTCAGTTTATCCAGCGCGTCAAGCGGATTTGCCACTTTTCTTATCTGCTCGCTGGATACATGAGTGTATACTTGTGTCGTTGACAGCGAGCTGTGTCCTAGCATTGTCTGGATAAGCCTTATGTCTGTGCCCTGCTCAAGCAAATGTGTTGCAAAGCTGTGGCGGAGAGTGTGAGGTGTGACTTTCTTTGATATTCCTGCTCTTGTCTTTGTGCCTTTGATTATCTTCTGGATATTTCTTGTTGTAAGGGGCTCTTCTTTTGAGAAGATAAACTTGTGCGTCTTTCCGCCAAGATACTCCTGAATCTCTCTTGTCAGATTCTCTGGAAGAATAAATAATCTGTCTTTTGCACCCTTGCCTCTTCGCACCCATCCGCTCCGGTCGTTGAAATTAACATCTTCTACTTTTAGATTGACAAGTTCTGAGACGCGAAGCCCTGTTGAATAAAGAAGCGAAATTATCAATTTTGACTTTTGATTGTCTGCTGAATCAATCATCTTTTTTACATCTTCTTTTGAGAGCACTTCGGGCAGCCTGGAATCCTTCTTTGGCATCTTCACAGTTGAGAACTCTTTCCCAAGAATCTCCTTGAAGAAAAACTTCAGGGAAGCTGCCGCGAGCATAACTGTATTCTTTGATTTGGTTTCAAAGATATCTGCAAGATAGTTCTTCGCGTCATCTTCTGTCAGTTCTTTAGCATCCTTGTTTGCTTTCTGCAAGAATTTCTCAACGAAGAATGAATAATTTCTTGCGGTTAATGGGGAGAATCCCCTTATTTTAAGTTCTGTCTTTAATTTTTCAAGCTCTTTTGTCATTTTGTCCCTTTTTTATTTTACTTAAAGCGAATTTATGTACTCCTTAAAGCGAACTTTCCTTTAAATAGTTATTGTTGTTTTGATTTATACTATTATTTATATACTGTTTGAAATTATTTTTTTCGCGCAAGGGTGAACCATGGGAATTGAACTTTACATTGGTGCTGATGACTCAAATCACGCGGGAACAGAGATAGAGGGAGAGATAGTCCTCACAACATTCTCGTTATTGTATGAAGATTCCATTGTGGGGACTTTCAAGAACTCAAGAGAATATGCTGCGGCGTTGAGATGGATGAGTCAGTTCCCAGCTCCAGCCCGGGATTACAGATTCACTGTGCTTCTTGAGGAAAAATGGAGGCATAGCGCATTAAATCTCACGGAGGTTTCTCCTTTGCTCGTAAGGGCGTATCTCAAAGACAACCCTGATCTCAAAGTTGATACACTGAAGCTGTACCTTGATGGATATATGTCTTCACAAGGCAAGAGGCATCTGCGCCACGAATTCAGGGATTTGAATCATTTTGTTGTCGACAATTTCATAAAAAAGGGCAGAAACAGGAATGGAAGAATGTCCAAGAGACCGAGATGCCCGCCCGTAGTGTATATGGCAGATATTTGGGCAAGAATGATGCTTGATCTGAAGTTAAGCGATATCAGACGGCATCCAAAGTTTGTTTCGCTTCCTTAAATCCGGGTTAACTTCAATCACAACAAACTTTTTAAACAAACCAAATCTGAAGTGGCTATGGCATCTGAAAATAAGGTGAAAATGGGGGTAATTTCCGGAGCATCTCTTGCTTTGAAACTGAAAGCTGAGAACCCAACTTCCCCTGATTCAGAGATTTTACAGCAGATTTCCTATGACATGGATGATCTTCTTGAGAAAATTGACAAATCAATCTAAGATTATCTTCTTCACTTCTTCGCTGTCCATGTAATATCCGTTGTGCCCAGCATTTCCAGGGAAAATCTGCTCTATGAGCTCAATCGCCCAGCTGTCCATGCCTTTTTCCCTCGCTTTTTCGAGTAGATGCGCCTTGAGGCACCATGTGCAGCAGTGACTACCTGTCTTTTTAGATATGATTTTGTTTCTCTCAATGAATTCAGCCATTTTCTCGCGGAGAAAAAGCGGAAGCTCGCCTATCAAAACCGTTGCATTCGCGTTGGAGGTTAATTTTTTTGTCATGGTGTTAGAAGATGCAAGAACCAAAAACTTATTTTGGATTTACTTGCAGAGAGAAATAAAACCACAAGCAGGTGTCTTTGTCATCCATGTATACTTCTTAGTACCATGGACATTCATAGTTCTAGACACGCTCTTGTTTAACATGGTTTTATTAGAAAAGACTTCTTTAAATATTTTATGCTTTGGGAGTTTAGCAATCTTTATAATATAACTCAGAGATGATATTTTACGTGGGTGTGCCTGAGTGGTTAAAAGGGCAGGACTTAAGATGTCAGTGCTCCGCAAGGAACATTCAAGTCTTGGATTTCATAAGAAATCCTGTGGCTTAGTGCCTACCTAGGTTCAAATCCTAGCACCCACATTTATGCTCACCGCAGCGAGAAAGCCCGCAATCGCAATGAGGAGCTTCGCAGCAAGAGTGAGTCATAAACAGTTAATGTTAAAATGGCAAAAGAGAGACCAAAAAGACAAGCGACATTGTGCATAATACTTGACAGAGCGGGAGATAGAATCCTGCTTGCAATGAAGAAAGCTGGATTTGGAAAAGGCAAATACAACGGTTTTGGCGGAAAGCTGCTTGACGGAGAGACAATTGAAGAGGCAGCGGTCCGGGAATTGAAGGAAGAGTCCAATCTCGCTGCAGCTGTCAGCGACTTGGAGAAAGTAGGAGAGTTTGATTTTTATTTCCCGCACAAGCCAGAGTTCAACCAGACAGTCCATGTTTATCTTATTGAAAATTATCAGGGAGAGCCTGAAGAAACCAATGAAATGGCATACGAATGGTTTAATCTTGGAGAGATACCTTATTCAAGGATGTGGGATGATGACAAATACTGGCTGCCTCTTGTTCTTCAGGGCAAGAAACTTGCTGCCAGCTTCACATTCAGAAATGAAAACAATGAGAACCTTGTTGAGCATAAGGACATAAAAGAACTTTCTGGCTTCTAAAGAGATAATTTTAAAACTCTTAAATCGCTTAATTGGGCATGCTCCTGTAGCTCAGCCTGGATAGAGCGATTCCCTCCTAAGGCATAGGTCCCAGGTTCAAATCCTGGCAGGAGCGTTTATTTTCTAATTATTGCAGAAACAATCCGCCTTTCCAATTTCCTGTTGAGCCTTATGGGGCGAAGATTTTTTTCCGATATTCTTATGCTGCTGAATGATTTGAAAAGGGATTCCAATTCTTTTTTCATGAAGAAATGGCAGATTAATCCGTCATTTCTCTCGAAAGTATGAGATTCTATGTTTTTTATGCCTTCTTTTTCCCTGAAGTCGCCGACTGCGAAATCTTCGAAAAGAATTGCGCCATTTGGTTTAAGGGCACTGCGCATCTTAGAGATTGCTTCTTTTCTCTCTTTCTCAAGAAGATTGTCAAGAACATAGTAACAAATGATAACATCAAACTCCTCGTTGAAGGAAATCTGGGTTACATCTGCCTTCAGGAAGGTTATGCCTTGGGAGGGTATTGAATCTTTAACCCGAGATATGGCTTCCTGAGAGAAATCAACTGCTGTAACTGATTTTGGAGATTGTTTTAATATTGAGATGAGGGTTTTTCCATTGCCAACGCCAAGCTCGAGAACTGCTTTTCCCTTCAGGATGTTCGGCAGACTAATTGACTCTTTTTTCCAGCGCAGGTTTTTATGATAGAGCTTATCCCAGACAGATTCTTGGCTTTCCATGCTTGTATCCTGTTGATTAGGTTTAAATAATAAACTGCTCTTATAAAAATATGTCAAAGACAAAGAGAAAGGTTCTAATCACCTTTGGAATTATTGCTGCCGCGGTTCTTGTTGTGGCAATTGCAGGGTATTGGATGGTTACTTCATCTCCGACTGTAAGTGCACAGCTCCATGTTGAATCTGGAAGCGTTTTGGTGAATGACGCTCTTGTAAAAGCAGATATGGAGCTAAATGAAGGAGATTCTATTGAAACAAGGGAAAACAGCGAGGCAACAGTGATATTATACGAGAGTGTCATAGTCAGCCTGGATGAAAGCACAAAAATAACCCTGAGTGATTTGGCGAAAGAGCATCCAAAAATTACACAGGAAAGCGGGAGCACATGGAATAAGTTCACTAAATTGCTGGGAATGCAGCAGTATAGCATAGACTACGGAAATAGTGTTGCCTCGGTAAGGGGAACTGCTTTTGGATTAAGAAGGAACAGAATAATTGGCGGAGAGGGCGAAGTGGATTATCTGATTGATGGAATTAAATACAGAGTAAGAAGAAACAGGGTTGTTGAGAATTTAGGCAACGGAACAAATGAGAGAAATGCCACGGAAAATGAGACGAATGAGATAAGAATGCAGAACGAAAGAACAATCAGGATATTGAAGATTATGAGAGAGAATGAGATGCAGAAGCATCCCAGAATAATTGAGATGATAAAATCCCAAGCCAATCTTACAGACAGCGGAATAAGAGAGATGCTTGAAGAGGCGGATGACGGCAAAGTCGATATAGACGAGGCGGTCAGAAAATCCCCGATTGATATAGAATCAGTACACAGAGTTGCCGAAATAACCAAGAGAATAAGGGAATTAAAGCTGGAGATGGCAGGCAATATAACTAATGGCTAAGAGATTTGATAAACTGACCATTCTGATATTCTCCGCCCTGTTTGTTTTATTTCTTGTGCTTATCTCCCTAAATTCTTTTTCTTATATCAAATCAGGCATAAGCGACAAGATGCTCGAAGAGAAAAAACCTCTGGAGAATATAGTTATCATAAAGATAGATGACGACAGCATTAATAAAATCGGAAGATGGCCATGGGACAGGGATGTTTTTGCGAGGCTGATTGAGAAAACAAAGGATGCGAAGGTCGTGGGGATAGATGTCTCATTCTTTGAGGCAAGTTCGAATGATTCCCCGCTTGAAAAAGCACTTTCTGAGAGAGATAATGTGATTCTCGCATCAGAAATCAATTACGGCAAAGCCTACAAGCCCATATTCAACACAACAACCGGATATGTAAACCTGGTAACAGATTACGACGGCGTGACGAGAAGAGTCAGCACAGAGCTTTCCGATGAAATGCTTCCGTTTGCATTTGAGATTTACAAAACAGGATGGGAGAGTTCTGCTGAATTTGAGAGAAGAACATATCTGATAAACTTTGCATCGTTCAAAAACAAGGGGTTGAGCGCGCATGAGGTTCTCGCGGCGGAATATGACTTCAAGAATAAGATTGTATTGATTGGCGCGACAGCCCCGAATCTGCATGATAATTACTTTGTTCCAACCTCGCAGGGACTGGCGATGGGCGGGGTTGAGATACACGGAAGCGTACTGCAAAACCTGATTCTTGAAGATTTTCTTAAGAGCCAGAGCAGATTAAGCGTGATATTTCTTGTGCTTGTTCTCGGAATGCTGGGAATGTTTGTTCTTTCAAGAGTTAAAATCATCTATTCTATTCCGGTGGTTCTGCTTATTCTGGTAGGATATTCCATTCTGGCGATTCTTGCTGTCTCCCATTACAATTACCTTATGGACATGTTTTTCGTGCCATTGTCCCTGATTCTTTTCACTGGAGCTGGAATGGGCATGAATTATATGGAAGAGAGAAAACAGAACAAATACCTGACAGATGCGTTCGGCAAATATGTAAGCCGGGATTTAGTTAATGAGATTGTGAGCAGAAGGCAGGAGCTGAAATTAGGGGGAAGCAAGAGGGAGATTACTGTGTTTTTCAGCGACATAAGAGACTTCACGCCTCTGAGCGAGAAACTCTCTCCAGAAGAGCTTGTCTCTCTGGTTAATGAGTATATGACTGAGATGACAAAAGTAATCCTGAAGCATAATGGCACTGTTGACAAGTTTGTTGGAGATGCGATAATGGCTATCTGGAATGCGCCGCTGGAGGAGAAACAGCATGCGCTGCTTGCATGCCAGAGCGCTGTTGAGCAGATAAAGGTGCTGGGTAGACTGAACAAAAAGTGGGCAAAGAAGAAGATTAATGTAAGAATCGGCTGCGGAATAAACACCGGAGAGGCTATTATCGGCAATATGGGCAGTGAAGACCGGTTTGATTATACTGCAATAGGGGACAATGTCAATCTGGCTTCAAGATTGGAAGAGCTGACCAAAGAGCATGCTGCAAAGATAATTGTGGCTGAATCAACGTATCTTCTTGTCAAGAACAAGTTCAAATTCAGGAGACTTGGAAGCGTAAAAGTAAAAGGCAAGAATAAGCCTGTTAACGCCTATGAGCTTGTTGTTGAGTAATTACTCAGGGATTACAACCTCTTTTATAGGTTAGATGCCCCATAAAACTATGCCGATATTGGATCCTGAAAAGCGAAGCGAATGCAGAAAAAGATGGTATTCTAAAAATAAAAAGTCTGTTATTAATCATGTAAAAGAGAGAAAACTAAAAATTAGAAAGTGGCTTGAAGAATACAAAGAGGGCTTGAAATGCTCAAGATGTTCTGAAAATCACCCTGCTACAATTGATTTTCATCATAAAAATAAATCCAAAAAAGAACAAGAAATTTCTTATCTTGCCTGGTTTGGGTATTCTATAAAAAGAATAAAAAGAGAAATCGAAAAATGCGAGATATTGTGTGCAAATTGTCATAGAAAGGCGCATTATAAAAATAACAAACTTTAAAACTACTTTATTGATAGTATTTTTAAGCGTGGTTAGTTAAATGGCAGAACAGCTGGTTTCCAAGCATTAGTTGATGCGAAATTACCAGCGGACACGGGTTCGATTCCCGTACCGCGCATTGATTAAGTTTAAAACCACTTAATTTGATAGAATAACATGGAAACACCGCAGAAAGACAACCAGGAAACACCAAAACAAGAGGTTAAAATAGAGCATAAGCAGCACAAACCATCGCGCAAGCTGCAGCAGCCAGTTAAAGTGCGTGATGGACGGGGCTGGTACGATAAATATTACAAATATCTGATGCTGATACCTGTGAGTTTAGTTATTATCTCCATGGTCTATTTATCTATGTTCTATGGAAGAACCGGGGACTTTATCAACAGGGATGTTTCACTAAAAGGCGGAACCACAATCACGCTTGTTGGAAATGTTGATTCTGCCAGATTAGAAGCAGAACTGCCTGGCAAGGTTGCGGAAGTCTCTTTCAGAAGCCTGAGTGATTTAAGAACAGGAGAGAATATTGCGCTTGCTATTGAGAGCTCGCAATCGCCAGAGGAGCTGAAAGCAGCGATTGAAGGTGTTCTTGGATATGAATTGACTGAAGAGAACTCAAGCACAGAGTTTACAGGACCTACACTCAGCGCTAACTTCTACAGGCAGCTGGTTATTGCGCTTCTTATCTCATTTATTTTGATGTCATGCGTCATATTCTTTATGTTCAAGACATTTATCCCAAGCACAGCTGTTATTTTTGCCGCATTTTCAAACATAGTAATCGCTCTCGCGATTATTGATTATTTTGGAGTAAAGCTCTCTGCTGCAGGAATTGCAGCATTCCTCATGATTATTGGTTATTCTGTTGACACAGACATTCTTCTAACAACGCGAGCGCTGAAGAAGACAGAAGGGACATTAAACCAGAGAATATTCGGAGCATTCAAGACAGGCGGTTTTATGACTGCAACTGCGCTATTCGCTGTTCTTCCTGCATTCTTTATAGTTACCGGACTGCCGGATTCGTTCAGACAGATATTCCTTATTCTGGCGCTTGGACTTGGAGCAGATTTGTTTAATACGTGGTTGACTAATGCTGGAATAATTAAATGGTATTGCGAAAAGAAGGGAATCCAATGAGAATATCAGTAAGAGTTTGGGTGCTTGTTATTTGCCTTGCGCTTGGTTTAATGACAATCCTGAACGGCTCAGCATATTCGAGAATGCTTGCTGGTCTGATTGTTGTTCTTATTCCGTTTGTCTTTATCTATGTAAAATCAAATGTCGGCAAGGTGTTTATCATTATGGTTCTTGCTCTCTCGCTGGGATTTATCATTTATTCCTCTGCAACAGACGGAGTCATTATAAAGTCTATAGAGAAGAATTCTTCAGGGTATGACGAAGGGCTAAGAGCAGGAATGGTGATTGTATCCATAAACAATGAGAAAGTAACAAACTTTGAGGATTACACAAGAGTTATGGGCGGAATCTTCCCTGCAGATGAGGAGAAAAGAGTATCAATAACCACAACAAAAGAAGAGATTATATTTCTGACAAACGAGACGCCGAAGATAACTGTGGGGGAGATAAGCAGGACTAATCTGAAGACAGGACTGGACCTTAGCGGCGGCGCAAGAGCGCTTGTAAGCCCTGAGAGAAAATTAACATCTAGCGAGATGAGCGACTTAATTTCTGTAACGAGCAACAGATTGAACGTGTTCGGGCTCTCAGATATAACTGTGAGGCAGGTTTCTGACCTGGAGGGAGACAGCTATCTCCTTGTTGAAGTTGCAGGAGCAAGTCCTGCTGATTTGAAAGAGCTTATCTCCAAGCAGGGCAAATTTGAAGCAAGAATCGGCAATGGTACAATTGTAAGCGAGAATGTAATTGATTCCGGCAATGCAACCAACTCAACCGGAGCGGCAAATATGACAGCGAACGTTACTACGGGCAACGGCGGAGGAGTTCTTGTCTTTGAAGGCGGAGAGGGAGATATTGCTGATGTCTGCAGAAATAAAGCAGAATGCTCAGGTATAACTGGCTGTTTTGAAGCTGAAGGCGGATATGCGTGCAATTTCAGATTCACAATTTATCTTACAGAAGCTGCTGCAAAGAAGCATGCTGCAATAACCAAGAATATCTCGCTTGACAGCACAGGCAAGTATCTTACAGACAGGCTTTATCTTTACATTGATGACCAGGAAACTGATTCCCTGCTCATCGGGGCTGACCTGAAGGGGCAGGTTACAACGCAGGTCTCGATACAGGGTTCTGGAAGCGGGAAGACAAAAGAAGAGGCATTCAATGACGCAAAGGCAAATATGAACAAACTGCAGACTGTGCTCATCACCGGAAGCCTTCCTTACAAGCTAAATCTTGTAAAGCTGGATACAATCTCACCGATGCTTGGAAAGGAGTTTACGAGGAATATTATCTATCTCGGACTGGTTGTTTTCGGAATAATCTGCGTGCTGATATTTGTAAAGTACAGAAAGGTAAAGATTACCCTTTCAGTTATCCTCACAATTGTATCTGAAGCGGTTTTGACACTTGCTGTTGCTGCCTTGATAAGATGGAACCTTGATGCTCCGAGCATTGCCGGAATAATCGCTGGCATGGGAACAGGCGTAAATGACCAGATAATCATTATAGATGAATCTGTTTCGAAAGAGAATACAGGATTAAAGGAGAGGATAAAGAGAGCATTGTTTATCATATTCGGGGCGTTCTTTACAATTGTGGCTGCGATGCTTCCGTTATTCTGGGCAGGAACAGGATTGTTAAGAGGATTCGCGCTCACAACAATAATCGGGGTAAGCGTGGGAATTCTTATAACAAGACCTGCATTCGCAGATATTTTGAGAAGAATAAGCGAGTAAGACGCCCATTGGCTTTAGAGAAGAATGACCAATTATTAACAAAATGTGTTATTGATTAAAAAGACAATTATTAATCTGGAGCAACAGAAACAAGATAGGGGGCATTAACAATTTGATGAAGAACTAATTAAACTGGTATAATTCTGTTATCTTTTAAGATAAGTTTTATACCAGTTGATTGTTTCTAAAATTCCTGATTCAACTGTATATTCTGGCTTGTACCCCAAAGAGCGGATTGCAGAGATATCCAAATGAACTTTCTGGGGCTGGGCTCTTTCCGGCTCTGCGACTTGGATTTGGCTTGCTGAATCTGTGTGCTTTATTATAAACTGGGCTAAATCAAATACATTATACTCGCTGTCTCCTGAGATGTCATACTCCTTGTTCCATTCTCCTCCGAGAGCGAGCAAGACAGCTGAGACAAAGTCTTCGACATGCGTGAAATCTAGTGTTTTTGTCTTTGGGTCTCCGTAAATAACCAAATCCTTGTTTTCGAGAGCATGAGTTATGAAGATATGCACTAACCGCTTGGTTAAATCCCAGAACGGACCGTAGACTGTGGAGGGGCGGACAATGAGGTAGTCTATGCCGTAGCACTGCTGATATGCCTTGCAAAGCTCTTCCCCGTAGATTTTGCTTGCAGTGTATGGATTTTTCTCCTTTGAAAGTATTCTTGATGATGAGAAGAAAAGGAATTTCTTTATATTGTGAGTTCTGCAAAATTCAAGGACATGGAATGTGCCTTCTGAATTGTTTATGTGGGGCAGCTTTGGATTTGTTATGCTCTGGTTTATCTTGCAGTGCGCTGCTGCATGTATAAACATGTCAATTTTCTCTGAAACTCGCAGATCTTCTAAATCTTGCAGGGAATTACCGCTCCTCTCATCCACGAGAAGGACAAATTTATGCCCCTGTGCTTCCAGTCTTTTCTTAAGAACAGAGCCGATTAAGCCATCGTGCCCTGTCATTGCAATATTCATAATCCTATTCCGAGAGTTGCATTTTTAAATATAATCAAGGCAAAGTTTATATAGAAAAATTCAGACAGAGAGATATGTTACCGAGATGGCATATATTCTGGGGAGCGGTTTTCAGCGCACTGTTCTGGATTTTATTCCCAGAGACAGCCTGGTTTAATGCTGCAATCCTCTTTTTGAGCGCGTTTTTGATTGATTTTGACCATTACATTGTTGCTGTTTACAATACCGGAAAATTGGGATTGTTTAATTCATTCAGATATTACGAAATGGTCGGGAAGCAGGAAAAGAAGGAATTTGCGAGAGGAATACATAAAAGAGGAGATTTTGTAGTTTTCCATACAGTTGAGTTTCACCTTCTTGTTTTGTTATTCGGCATTTTTGTCTGGAATCTATTTATTTATGTCTTTATCGGAATGCTGTTCCATTCTATTTTGGATATAATTGACATGATGCACAAGAAGAGGCTGTACAGAAGGGAATTCCTGCTTACTCGATGGATTCTTCAGAGATTATAAGAAACTGACAAAGCCCTTTGCGAACATTGCCAAAGCTGCCAGCCAGAGCAGAATTGCCGGGAGCGAGAAGAATATCGAAAGAATCAGGAAAATCGAGCATAAAATGTCAAAAATGCTTAAAATATCCCCTGTGAAGATGAACATCCCTTTCAGCAGGAGCAGACCTGAGCAGAAGAGCAGGATTTGAAAATATGGATGGGCTCCTGCTATAATCGAGAGAATTACCAACGCAGACAGCAGGTCTATGCCGCCAAGCACTTTTACCAGCATAGAAATCCTGATTAATGCGGCTTAATAAGCTTAAGCTAAAGAATAAAAAGCTATATTCTCTATAGATTTCATGGAGAGAGGAGAGGCAAATCTGGGCAAATCCCTGCATCTGATTGCGAAATCAACGATAATTGTTTTTGTGGGGATATTCCTGTCAAAACTGTTCACTTATGTTTATAGAATAGTTATTGCGAGATATTACGGGCCAGAAGTATATGGTTTGCTCTCGCTTGCGCTGATGGTTGCAGGATGGTTTACTGCTTTCTCAGCATTGGGATTGTCTGAGGGGCTGCTTAGGTATATTGCGGTTTACAGGGCAGGCAAGAAAGCTGACCGAATCCGCTATCTCATCAAGTTCTCGCTTGCCATACTCGGATTCTCAAGCATTTTTGCAGGAGTTCTGCTTTACTTCACATCTGATTTAATTGCAGTCAGTATTTTCAAGAGCCCTGAGCTTGCAATATTCCTCAAGATATTTGCTTTCTGCGTGCCGATAACAGTTTTATTGGGTCCTTTTCTGTCAACTTTGAGGGCTTTTGAGAGGATAAATCTTTATTCTGGAATCTCAAATATCCTGCAAAACGCGGCAAAACTGGCAATTATTCTGCTGTTTATTTTTGTCGGAGTTAATTCAGGGGGTGTTGCGCTTTCGTATGTGCTTGGAATGCTTGCCACGCTGATTGCAGCTTATCTTGCATGCAGATACTATCTTCCGCAGGTTTTCGGCGCTGCAAGAATTCCCGGAGCAGAAAGAACAGAAATTATGAAAGAGGTATTCTCGTACTCGTGGCCGTTGCTTTTCCTTGGCTTCTTCACAAGTGTTTTCTACTGGCTGGATACATTTGCAATCGGATTCTTTAGAACAACAATGGAAGTTGGAATATACAATGCTGCGATTCCTCTCTCGCTTCTGCTATTCTTTGTTCCAGAGCTGTTCACCCAGCTGTTTTTCCCAATGATTACAAAAGAATTTTCCAGGAAAAATGTCAGGCTTGTCAGGGAGATGACCCAGCAGGTTGGGAAGTGGATTTTTGCGCTGAATCTGCCGGTTTTGATGATAATGGTTCTATTCCCGGGCGTTGTGCTTAATGTTTTCTTCGGCTCTGAATATCTTGCTGCTGAGATGAGCTTACGCCTATTGGCAATTGGGGCTTTGTTTGCATCTGTAACCGGATTGTCAACTAATCTGCTTTCTGCGATAGGCAAATCAAGATTGATTTTCTATAATTTTGTTGCTGCGGCGATAGTTAACTTTGTCCTTAATTGGATGCTTGTTCCGGACTATGGAATGGTCGGGGCGGCATTTGCAACAATGATTACTTATTTTGTTCTGGGCACGATGGCGCTTGTTCAGGCAAGAAGATACACGAAGATAATCCCGGTCAGAAGAAAAATGGGGAGAATCTTCATGATTTCCCTGCTGTTGGGAGGAATTGTCTGGTTTGTCAGCAATAACATTGAGGGAATTGGATTGGGCGGGCTGATTGTGATAGGGGCGCTTTATTTCGCAGCATATCTTGCATTAATGTTCTCAACAAAGAGCTTTGACAAGAATGACTTCGGGATAATGAAGAGCACAATGGTTAAGTTAGGAATTCCAGGGGTGAATTACCTTTTCGATTAGTTCGAGATATTTATCTGCTATTTCTTCCCAGGAAAAAGTCTTCATCTTTTTTACGTTATGCTCCAGGACCCGCCTTAGTTTTGCATTAGAGATGAGCTCTTTCAACCCTGAGGAGAAGTCTTTTGTTAGGTAGGCTGTTTTTCCATGTTCAAACAGGAATCTTGGGCGTCCTGCAAAAGCAAGAATCGGCTTTCCTGCGCGGATATACTCAAAGAATTTGAAGTTGCTGTCCTGGTCGCTGGTGTTCACAAGAATATCTGCCTGTTTCAGGAGAGATGGAACTTCTCTCGGATTGGCATATCCCATGAAGTGCACATTCTTTGTTTTTAATGGCAATAGCTCCTTGTTAATTGCTCCAAAGAGGAATAAATCGCAGGGCTGATTCTTAACAGCAGTTATTATCTTATCAACCTGCTTGTATCTGGACTGCTCTCCGAGGTAAATTGCAATGAGATTTTTCTTATTCTCCATTAATTTCTTTAGATTATACTTTGTCTTGATTGTATCTCCTTCAACCCCGTGAGGGAGATAAAAAACACGCTTGTGCATCTTATGGGCGAGAT
>JALOQH010000043.1 GCA_025453475.1 archaeon
CGCCAGAAGGGGGAGAAACGCACCCTTACGAGTGAACAGGAAGCGCAGATAAAGCGAGACTTGATTGACAAAACGCCGGACCAGTTGAAGCTTCCCTTTGCCCTGTGGACGCGAGACGCAGTAAAGCTGCTGATCAAAGATCGATTTCGCATTGAGATGCCGATCCGGACAGTCGGGGAGTATCTCAAGCGTTGGGGATTTACTCCTCAGAAGCCGGTTAAGCGCGCTTACGAGCAGAGTTCTCAGGCGGTGCAGAAGTGGCTGGAGAGGGATTATCCAGTCATTTTCTCCCGGGCGAAACAAGAAAAAGCGGAGATTCACTGGGGCCAATTACCCTCGCTTATGAAACATTCGGCACATTGAACAAGGATAAATCAAACGCGATTCTTGTGCTGCACGCCCTTTCCGGCGATGCACACGCAGCGGGAGTTCACGAAGGACAGAATGATCCGGGCTGGTGGGATAATATGATCGGGCCGGGCAAGGCCTTTGATACAAACCGGTATTTTGTCATCTGCTCGGCATAATAATCATCCCAGGCATGAACAATTGGGCATTTAATCAAACCGAGCTTCTTGAAGACAACAGGAAGAAAACCTGAAGGAATCCAGGTTGCAACTATAACATCCGGCTTGAAGGCGCGGTAGAACGAATAAAAGTGCAAAAGCTGTTTCTTTCCCAGGGCAAGCACTTCGTGCCCCCTCTTATGGAAGAGGTAAGGCATAGCTACAGAGCCTCGGGGGCATTTTTTATAGTTATAATCGCTGTTGTTTGAAATATAGAGGATTCTCATGATATCGTTAGAAATCCTTGGTTTAAATATTTTTAATATGCTGGAGAAATTTGCTTTCTTATGTCTTGGGAGATTCCAGGAAGAGAATATCTATGTTTTGGCATCTTGTCCATTGCATTTATCCGTTGGCTTGCCCATGCATCGTAGTGCCCCAGAGTTACTCTGAAGATGTGGCACCAGGTGGCTCTTGTTTTATCATCAAGGGCCTGGAACTTATCCCTCAACGCCATTGCAGCTGCAGGAGTATTCCGAGAGGGTTCGATATTATGAATTAAACACTTATCCCACATATCCAAGATTATTTTTTGCGCTCCCTCTGAGAGATTTGGTGATACTTTGTAAGAATCGATTATCGCGTACAACCTGCCCCTTGCTTCATCCCTAAGTTCAGCATATCTGCCCGAATCATATTTTCCATAGGGAGATTCATTTGTCTGCGAGGTAGCATACAGCGCAAGGTGCTCGAGCATTGTTCTTTTACCGCCTGCCGCTTTAATCTCGTCCGGCGATCGGATAATTGGCTTCATCTGTTCTGCGAATTCCATGTCTACAAATTGCCCGCCGCTCATGTCTTTGTGGGATTTGACTAGTGTTAAATAATGCCTTGCTGGGAAAGTTGGGCCATTGCAGTCCATTCTGTCCGCCCATCTGGCGAACTGAATCCCAAAAAGGGGTTTGCCGTCCTTATCGCAATCCTGGTAGGGCTCGACCCTTCTTGTTATGCCGTCCGCGCATTGAACCTCCTGAGGATTAAGATAATTGGTATGTGCTGCGATACTCCATGCGATTGCAATTCTCTCTGCATCGCTCAAATCGCGACAGTCTTTCATTGCGTCATGGAACAGCAAAGAACCGACCTCTGCGTGTCTTAATGCACGACCTGATTCGGAATATCTGTCTATCAAAGCACAACCAGTATCATGCAGTGTTCCGGCGACTAATCCTACAAAAATATTTCCCGATGAAACCTGCATATCCGGAAGAAACGAGAGTGCATTGACATAGTCCCTCACAAGATGCCCGACGCCATGCCCTGGCTCAATATTCTTAACGTCTAAACCAAGGGAGCGGCATTTCTCCAATGCGCAGTCAACAACGTAAATTCCCTTGTCTATCGCTGATTCAGTGCGCAAAGAATGGTCTAAAGAGTCAAAGAGTTCTGGTTTAAACTCTGCTCGAAGAGCCTGCATCCGCTCCCATCCACGCGCCTCGTTAGATGCTAAATCTTTCAGGTTTTGAGTATCCATATTTCCTCTAGAAAAAACCAACTTATAAATCTTACTGATTGTTACCATTATTCAGTTAATATCTTTGTATATCTGCTCATTGTTGAGAAAATTTATAAACACAGTTATATCGGGATTTGTATGAAAGTCCTGGTAACTGGAGGATGCGGATTTATCGGCAGCAATTTTGTAAAATATGTTCTTGAGAACTTCAAGAATGATAAAATTGTAAATGTTGACAAGAAAACCTACGCTGGGGGCGGGAATAATGTTGAACATATGGGCTTGGATGCTCACCCAAATTATATCTTTTACAATGCAGATATTTGCGACAGAAAAAAAATGGAGGAGATATTTGAAAAGGAAAGGCCTGAGATTGTGGTTAATTTCGCTGCAGAGAGCCATGTTGACCGGAGCATAACTCATCCTGAGCAGTTTGTCATGTCTAATGTTTTTGGAGTATTCAATCTTCTGGAAGCTGCCAGAAAAACAGGAATAAAATTATTTGTGCAGATTTCAACTGACGAGGTTTACGGAAGTTTGAGCAATAACAGCCCTTCGTCAAAAGAAAGCGATTTGCTGAAGCCCAGGAGCCCGTATTCTGCAAGCAAGGCTGCTGCAGAGCATCTTGCAATGTCCTATTTCCACACCTATAATCTCCCGGTAATTGTAACGAGAAGCAGCAATAATTACGGACCCTATCAATTCCCGGAAAAGTTAATTCCCCTGTTTGCCACTAATCTGATTGATGGCAAGAAAGTGCCTTTGATGTACAGCAAGGAAAATCCCGGCTTAAACGTGAGAGATTGGCTTCATGTGGAAGACAACTGCGCTGCAATCTGGCACATTATACAAAAAGGAAAGTATGGAGAAACGTATAATATTGCAGGGAATCATGAAAAGACAAATATTGAGATAACAAAATCCATCCTCAGCAGCATGGGCCTGGGTGAGGAAATGATTGAGTTTGTGCCTCATAGACTGGGGCATGATTTCAGGTATTCTATATCTGATGAGAAGCTGAGAGGTCTTGGATTTGAAAAGAAGCATGGCGATTTTGAAAAAGCATTGAAAGATACGATAATCTGGTACAAGAAGAATGAGAACTGGTGGAGGCCATTGAAGAAATGAAGGGCAGTGTTTTTGGGCGCGGCTTTCTCGGAACAAGAATAGCTGAGGAATTAGGTTACGACTTACCGGATATCGATGTTCTGGATATAAAGGCGCTGAGAGCTTATCTGGATAGAGAAAAGCCAGAGGTTGTGATTAATACTGTTGGAAAAACCGGAAGACCGAATATAGACTGGTGCGAAACGCACAGGGAAGAGACAATAATGGGAAATGTGGCTACAGCTATGATTCTTGGCTCGATTTGCTCTGAGAAGGGAATTTATTTTGTGCACTTCAGCAGCGGATGTGTTTATCAGGGAGATAATGGCGGGAGAGGGTATTCTGAGGACGACGAGCCGAATAATTACACAAATGTTTATACAAGAACTAAAATTTATTCTGAGAAGATGCTTATGGATTTGCCATGCCTGCAGATAAGACCGAGAATGCCTGTTGACGAGAGACCGAGCGAAAGGAATTTTATTGACAAGGTGAAGAAATATACTAAATTGATTGATGAGCAGAATTCAATGACCTGCGTGCCGGATTTGCTGCAGGCTCTTAAAATGCTTATTGAGAAGAAAGCTCTTGGAGTTTATAATCTGGTTAATCCCGGAACAATATCTGCTGCTGAGATAATGAGAATGTATAAACAGATTGTTGACACAAACCATGGTTTTGAGGTTATAACTGCAGAGCAATTGGATAAGATGACTCTTGCAAAGAGGTCAAATTGCATGTTAAACACGAGCAAGCTTGAAAATGAGGGAATTATGCTCCCAGACATACATGACGCAGTAAGACAATGTTTATTAAGGTATAAGGAGAATTTAGGAAAATGATGAAAGGAGTAATTTTGGCTGGCGGGACAGGCTCAAGACTGGGCAAATTAACAAGTGTTTTGAACAAGCATCTTGTCGCGGTGGGAAATATGCCGATGATTGAATATCCCCTCGCAACGTTGAAGAAAATGGGGATAAAAGAGATAATTATTGTTTCTGGGGCAGAGCATGTCGGAACAGTATTGCAATACCTCACAAAAGAGCATCCAGACATTGATTTTACATACAAGGTCCAGAAAGAAGCAGGGGGAATTGCCCAGGCGCTCTCCCTAGTGGAAGATGCATGCAGAGGCTCTAAAATCGCAGTCATTCTTGGGGACAATTTATATGAGGAAGAATTCAGCAGGGCTGCAATGCAATTTGACAATTCAAACAGCGGCACAATGCTTTTCCTTAAAGAAGTGCCTGATGTGCAGAGATTTGGGTGTGCTGAAGTGCAGGGGAATAAGATTGTCTCAATTGTAGAAAAACCAAAAGAACCGAAGAGCAACCTTGCTGTAACTGGCTTGTATTTCTACGATTCGAGTGTTTTTGATAAAATAAGGAAGTTAAAGCCGTCTGCAAGAGGAGAATATGAGATAACTGATGTGAATAATATGTATGTAGCAGACGGAAGAGCAACATTTAATGTTTTGAAGGGTTTCTGGAGCGACATGGGCACTTATGAGAGCAGAAAAAGATCGGAAGACTTCATACTTTCAAAAGGAACTGAATTCTTTATGCTCTGAGATTATTTCCTTAGAACTTTCTTGTAGACTTCAATGAACTGCTTTGCAACTTTTCTTGAGTCGTATTTCTTTTCTGCCAGAGCTCTCCCGGCTCTGCCCATTTGCTGCCTTAATTTTGCGTCCCCAAGAAGAACTTCAAGCGCTTCGGAGAGCTCATGATAATTTCCAGGCGTGGTTAGAAGAGAGGTTTTACCGCTTTCTACAACTTCGGGAATTGCTCCGCAGAATGTGCTTATTACTGGCTTTCCGCATGCCATTGCTTCAACAAGAACATATCCAAATTGCTCCTGCCAGCCGTAAAACTGGAAACTTGGCAAAAGAGTCTCTGCAATTGTCTGCCTTATTGTTGTTTTATCCCAGCTTTGCAATGGGAAACTCGGAAGAACAAATACATCGCAGATTGAATACAGCCTTTCTATCTGCGAATACGGAAATCCGTCGATAAAAATCACGTTCTTTGATATTCCAAGCTTTCTTGCGAGCTCCT
>JALOQH010000044.1 GCA_025453475.1 archaeon
TTATCAATCCCAATCTTCTTTGAACAGAGGTTGAAACTAAAATGCTTGAAATGCTTCTTAATCCAAGGAAAGCTGAGAGGCATCCATGGGAGATGTTCTTTGTGGGGGCATTCTATGCAAGCCTCTCTGTGCTTCTTGTCAACTGGATATTCTCGCAGGATGCCGTTCTCTCAAAATATTCAGGTATTCTCGTAGTCACATTTACTGTAATGTTCTCATTGCCTTTCATATTCTACGCAATCAGGCTGGAAGAGAGAAAGATTTCCTCTGAAACAGGCATGCTTGCCCTGCTCAGAGAGCACAAAAAAGCAATTTACATGTTCATGTGGCTCTTTCTCGGCTTTGTTTTGGCATTTACTGTCTGGTATGTGGTTCTCTCATCAAATCAGAGTTTCCGGGCGCAGATAGAAACCTATTGCCTGATAAACCGCCCTTCGACATTTAATGAATGCGTCTCGCAGTATGGGGTAAAAGGCGCTCTGACTCCAACAGCTTTTGTCGCAGCAAAAGACAGATTGCTCATGATATTCTCAAATAATATCTATGTGCTCATCTTCACCCTTGTATTCTCCCTTATATTCGGCGCAGGCGCGATATTTATTCTTGCATGGAACGCAAGTGTCATAGCTGCTGCAATGGGAATCTTCGCAAAATCTTCTCTCTCAGGGCTTCCTCTGAGCATGGGGCGCTATCTCATACACGGAATCCCTGAAATAGCCTCTTATTTCATAGTCGCCCTTGCAGGAGGCATCATCTCTTCAGCAGTAATTAAGCATGAAATCGGCACAGAAAAATTCTGGGAAGTCCTGCAGGATTGCCTGAATCTTGTTATAATCGCGATAGTCGTGCTGTTCATCGCAGCATTGATGGAAGTTTACTTAACTCCTGCCCTGTTCTAGATAGGCTATCAAAAATAAGTTTAAATAGGGTAGCAAATATCCTCTTTTAACCCATGGATGAAAACAAGATTCTAAAGGAGAGAGAAGAGAAAATTGCGCATTTTTTCAAGAAAGACAGGATGTTCTCTGTCTTTATGATAGCTGTCGGAGCATCGATTCTCTTTGCAATTCTCTCAAAATTCAATACTCCCCTTGTTAATCTAATCAGCTTCAGGAGCTGGATGGTGCTTGCAATCTTTGCCCTTGTCTCATGCGGGCTAATTTATTTTGACCTGAGAAAGTATGCATTTTACCCGATTGTCGGCTGGATAGCCTGGCTTGCTGTTGAAATCAGAACGCTTAATCTGCCTGGATTGAGGGATGTAACAACTGGCGGCTGGACACTTGGCCCTGACCTTGACCCATTCCTGTTTTACCGGTGGATGAAGGAAATTGTAGAGCAGGGCTCTCTGATGCTTCATGACGCAATGAGATATGTCCCTCTCGGATATTCCACGCACGACGAACTTCTCTTCCTGCCGTATCTTATGGCATGGTTCCATAAAATCGCAGTAGCTTTCGGCTCTGTTTCTATTGAACAATCAGCAGTGCTCTTCCCGGTATTCATGTTTGCTCTGACAGTAATCGCTTTCTTTATTCTGGTGAGAAAAATCTTCCTTAAGTCCCTCGGAAACACGAATGCCAGCATCATCTCGCTTGTCGCCTCATTTATTTTTGCAATAACCCCTTCATTCATCCCAAGAACAATAGCTGGAATTCCCGAGAAAGAATCAGCTGCATTCTTTTTCATGTTCCTTGCCTATTACTTCTTCATCTGCGCGTGGCAGGCAGACAAACATTCAAAGAGAATTGTGCTCGCATTGCTCGCAGGCTTGTCAACAGCAGGCATGGCTCTCATCTGGGGAGGCTCTCTTTATATTTACCTTGCCTTGGCAATGGCAGTATTCATAGCATTCCTTTTCGGGCAGGTGGATGTAAACAAAGTTTATATCTATGCAATCTGGCTTCTTTCATCATTCTTCGTTGCGCAGCATTTCACAACAAGATACACAATCATGGGCTTCATCAGTTCTCCTGCCACCATGATTGCAACAGCTGTTCTTGGGATAATCTTTGTTCACTCTTTGATATATAATACAAGGCTCCACAAATACTTCCAGCACGAGAAACTCTCGAAGATTCCGAAGCCCATTATTTCTCTGGCTGTTACAATTATTCTTGGGGCAATCTTCGCCACAATAATATTTGGTCCAGGTTTTGTGTTTGACAAGGCAGCCGATATAAAGAGCCATCTCGTTACTCCTATCTCTGACAGGCTCGGCGTCACAGTAGCTGAAAACAGGCAGCCGTTCTTCAGCGAGTGGGCAGATAGCTTCGGCCCCACAATAAGCGGCTTCCCAATCATGTTCTGGCTGTTCTTCGTGGGCTCTGTATATCTTTTCTATTTCATGACCCGCACATTTGAGAAGAGGGAAAGAATAATCATCACACTCTCATATCTTGTTTTCCTTACCTGCATAATTTTCAGCAGATACTCTTCAAACGGGCTTCTCAACGGGACAAATGCAGTAAGCTTGCTTGTTTATGCTCTCGGATTCATTGCGCTTCTTGGAACAGTGGGATATTACTATTATCAATATCACAAAAACCAGAAGGATTCTCATCTTAGGGAGATTGAATTTGGATTGATTTTTGTCTTTGCTTTCTTCTTCCTTTGCATTGTTTCAGCCCGCGGTGCAGTAAGATTAATCATGATGCTGGTTCCCCCAGCTTCTATCATAGTTGCCTACCTCGTTGTTGCAAGTGCGAATGATGCAAGAAAATTAAAGGACAGCACAGCAAAGATAATCTCATGGATATTGGTGATTCTCATAATCCTGATGACAGCTTACGCCTCGCTCAATTTCTATGGCTCTGCCAAAGGAACCGCAGCAGGTTATGTTCCTTCAGCATATAATCAGCAATGGCAGGAGGCAATGTCCTGGGTTCGCGACTCTACTCCGCAGGATGCTGTTTTCGCGCACTGGTGGGATTATGGATATTGGGTGCAGTCCATTGGACAGCGCGCTACGGTTCTTGATGGCGGCAACGCAATTGCGTATTGGGATTATCTCATGGGCAGATACGGATTAACAGAGCCGAATGATTCAAAAACCCTTGAATTCTTCTTCACGCACAAAGTCAGTCATCTTCTTATAGACTCAACAGATATAGGCAAGTACAATGCCTTCTCAAGCATCGGCTCTGACGAAAACTTTGACAGAGAGAGCTGGATACCCACAATGCTTCGTGATGACACGCAAACTCTTGAAACAAAGAATACGACAATGTATGTTTATGCAGGAGGAACACCTCTTGATGATGATATCATCTATGAAGCAAATAGCACAAAGATATTCCTTCCAGGCAGAAAATCAGATGTAGGGCTTGGCGGAGTTGTTGTCGAGAAAGATGTGTCAGGAAAAGTAATATCCAATCCTATCGCAGTCTTTGTGAGCAAGGGCAAGCAGTACAGAATACCTCTGAGATATCTTTACAGCACATCAACAGGCAAGCTAATTGATTTTGGCTCTGGTCTGGAAGCAGGCGCATTCTTGTTCCCAAGACTTGACCAGGGCAGTGCAGGATACAGCATCGCAAATGATGGCGCGATGCTCTATCTTTCAAAGCGAACCGTTAAGGGAACACTTGCGAGATACTATCTTTACAATTCTGAAAGCCCGTACTTTAAGCTTGCCCACACAGAAGATGATTTCCTGGTTAAGCAGCTTAAGAGTTCTAATGCTACCACATCTGATTTTGTGTACTATGGCGGTCTCAGGGGGCCGATAAAAATCTGGGAAATAAGCTATCCAAAAGATATAAAAGCAAATTCCGCTTTCCTTGAAAAAGCCTACCCTGATGAGAGGCTTCAGATTGCAAGGATGTGATTAAATGATGGACATAATGCTGGTTTTGCCGCTTTTGTTTAGCTTTCTTATTGTATTGTTATTCCAGCCCTACTGGATTCGCAAGGCTGCGCAGATTGGATTGGTCTGGAAAGACATGAACAAGCCAGGAGATAAGAATGTGGCTGGTTCAGGGGGCATTATTGTTCTCGCGGCGTTTATCATCTCGCTCTATCTCTTTGTAACATACAGGACATTCATTCTGGACGACCCAAGTCATCTTGTTGAAGTGATTTCATTTGCCTGCGTTGTTCTTCTTGCCGGGGGAATCGGCTTGATTGACGACCTCTTCGGATGGCAGCATGGCGGTCTATCAAGAAAATCAAGGATATTTCTTGTTATCATTGCAGCAATACCGCTTATGGCAATAAATGCAGGACGCCACGAAATTGCCCTGCCTTTTCTGGGGGTTGTTAATCTCGGACTGCTCTACCCTGTATTTTTCATACCGCTTGGAATAGTTGCTACAACAACAACTTTCAACTTCCTCGCAGGCTTTAATGGTCTGGAAGCAGGGCTCGGTGTTTTAATTCTCTCGGCGCTCTCTGCAGTTGCATTCTTCACAGGAAATTCGTGGCTGGCAATTGTCGGTTTATGCATGGTTTTTGCTCTTTTTGCATTTCTTGTTTTCAACTTCTTCCCCGCAAAGGTCTTCCCAGGCGATGTAATGACTTACAGCGTGGGGGCAATGATTGCAATAATGGCAATACTTGGGAATTTTGAGAAAATTGCAGTATTCTTCTTCATTCCATTTATCCTGGAGGTATTTCTTAAGGGCAGGGGAAGATATGTCAAGTCATCATTCGGAAAGCCATTAAAAGATGGCTCGCTCGAGATGCTTCACGATAAGGTTTATGGGACAACGCATTTGGGGATTCTAATCCTGAAGAAAATCGGCATCAAACCCACTGAAAAGCGCGTCGTCTACCTAATCTGGGCTTTCCAGCTTTTGATAATCGCAGCAGGATTCATAATCTTTAGGCAGGGAATATTCTCATAAGATGGTAAGACTTAACAGGGCTCTTTTGGGGGGAAGTCTTGTTCTTCTCATAACTTTTAATATATTCAACCTTCTCAATTTCATTTTCCAGTTTGCAATGGCGCGCATGCTTTCGCCTGCAGATTACAGCATTCTTGCTGTTCTCTTCTCAATAATATATATGACCGGCATTTTCGGAGAGCCAATCCAGACAATTATCGCTAAATTCTCCGCATCTGAGAAGAATACTGGAAAATTAAAGAACCTGCTCTCCCGCTC
>JALOQH010000045.1 GCA_025453475.1 archaeon
ATCTTTCAAAGGAGCAGTTCAGCGAGTTTTCCGCCAGGAACGGAATGAACAAGGGAGACATAATAATAACTTGGGGAAGAGGGGAGCGCAATGTCGGAGATATAATAATATTTAAGCCGAATGCAGAATCAACAGCAAGGTATCCGATAATTCATAGGGTTATAAGAGAGACTCCAACTGCAACGAAGGGGGACCATAATCTTCAGCAGCTAATGAAAGATAATAACCTGCAGAAACTTGACGAGACATCCATTTCCGATGAGCAGATAATAGGCAAATCTGTTTTCAGGATTCCTCTTCTTGGATGGATTAAACTCATCTTCTTTGAGCCATTTAAGTCCCCTGAGCAGAGGGGGCTGTGCGACTAAAGGCTTAAAAAGTTCAAGGCAATATAGAAAACATGGAATTTTGCGAAAAGTGCGGCGGTATGATTATGATACAGGATAACAAGATAGCCTGTGCGTCATGCGGGCACAAATCCAAGAAAAAACCAAAAATAGAGGCTTCCGAGAAGATGCAGAGCACAGAAGCAATTGCAGTCATCAAAGAGGGCGCAGACGCAACAGAGCCGATAGTTGATATGGAATGCCCTGCATGCAAGAACAAGAAGTGTTATTTCTGGACTTTGCAAACTCGTGCCGGAGACGAATCAGAAACCAAATTCTACAAGTGCGTGAAGTGCAAGCATACTTGGAGAAAATACAGATAATCTGTATTTTAGGCTTCAATTTGATTGTAGTTTAAATTTCTTCGTTAATCTTTTCAAATTCTTCAAGCAGTCTCTTCCAAGAAAGATATAACTTCTCAAGTTTTTGTTTAACTTCCGGGAATATTGCAACATCGCGATAATCTCTCTCAAGTTTGTCAAGGGCAGAGTATTTTTCTTTTATTCCTTTATTTCTCATGACTATGTCAATATATGCAAAATCAGTTAAATGGGATGCGGAATCTGCACATGCAATTATTTTTGCTTCGATGCTCTCGGGCAGGACATCCTTGCACCTATGGGCTCTTACACAGTGCGCTATTTTGCTTATTCTTTCTTTACTGAGTTTTAACTTCTTTAGAAAGCCTACCGCGAGTTTCTCGCCTTTAACAGCGTGATCATTTTCGTCGGGGGGATAATGCCCAATATCATGCAACCAAACACCAAGAAGAACAACTTCTTCATCTGCTTCGGGATGAGATTTCAAAAGGTATTTTGCCCATCTCTCAACTATGGCTACGTGTTCAGCAAGCCCAAATGGGTCTGCCTTTGATTTCGAGATAGTCTCAATCATATAACTTCTTGCCATTTCTATCTTGGAATTCATCTTCAAAAAATGGCCCCGACGGGATTTGAACCCGCGACACCTGGATTTCTCGATTGCATAGCAATCGTGAGCCCTTCAAATCTCACGATTTGGAAGGTTAAGAGTCCAGTACTCTAACCTGGCTGAGCTACGAGGCCATATGTAAAATAGAGCTTTAGATGGTTTAAAAAATTATGGAAAGGGTCTTTCTTTATTTCTCAAGCTTAAACTCAACCAGAAGCTTTTTATTGTCAACTGAGAAACTGCGGAGCGGGAGAGTTATCGGAAGCGTGTTTACATAGACTTTCTTTTTCCCGATTGCCTTGATTTCATAGCCGGATTCAAGTTTTGAGATGAATACGTCGTCTGTGGATTCTATGCCTGGGGCGGCAATCTCATAAATGACTTTATCGCTGAGCCTGCGGATTTTTGATTTTGCTTCTGCTCTTGGAAGCCTTGACATCTTTTCGAGCTGGGCTTCTGTTATTTCTTTTCTTTTTTGAGGCTTTGGCTTCTGCGCAAGTTTCATATTCTGATTCGGGATTCCTATTTTTATTTTGATGCCATTTGGAATCTGCTCGATGTTCGCCCCTTCAATAGGAATGTTTGCTGTATTTTCATCCATCTGCCTAAGGTTTTTCATAAGTGAATTCATAATAGAACTAATCATTTTGTCTGTTATCCCCAGACCTCCAAGCCCAAAGGATGAGGCTTCTGTCCTGTTTTCCAGAGCGTCGTTTTTGCCGAGCATGCCAAAATCTCTTTTTTCCTTTTCCAGGTCCATTATCGGATTTCCGCAATATGGGCAGAAATCAAATCTTTTCTCTACAACAGAGCTGCAATTAGAGCACTTTATTTCTGGCTTTTTACGCTTAAAGAACATCAAGGAGAGAGGGATCTCAAACTTTTAAATTTTCCTAATGCTGTCCCGGGAATCTGGGTGAGCTTTGTAGTTATGATATGCAGGGAGTTAAGAGGATGCATGAAGAAAGTATAGCTCGCGGGCGCTCTCTTGACTTTTCTGACTTCTTTTAGATGCGGGAGGAATATTACAGCAACCAAACCTCTCAGGACAGCAGCAACGATAAACACGAAAATATACGGGCTTATTCCGGACGGATGGAAGTAGCTTACTATCAACCCTCCGACGAGAGAGCCGACAAGCGTGCCTATTCCAATGATAAAATTGGTATATGTCATGCAAATGGCCCTGTGCCTTGGCGAGACTGAATCGTAAACAAAATTAGAGAAGGATATTACTGATGCAGCGGATGCGATGCCTGAGGAAAGCTGGGGAATAAGGATAACACTGAGTGGTGTTTTGACAAAGCAGTATAATATTGGAGTCAGCATGAAGAATACGTTAGTGATTACAGTCAATCTGCGGTTGCCGTATTTATCTGAGAACTTCCCGGCAACTGGCAGGAAGATCAGGTAATAGATGTAATATGAAACAAGAGATACTGCAAAAATTTTGTAGCTGAAACCAAGCTCCTGAAGCATATAAACATTGAAGAAGGGCGAGGCGACCATTACCGCGAAGTTGAAGAAGCCATGATAGACTGCGAATTTCCCGAAATTATCAAATCTTTTGATAAATGCCCAGAACGAGAAATAATCTCTTTTTTTTGCCCTGAATTTCGGAGCGTATTGCTTATGGAAAAGGAGAAACGATGCAAATTTGAATAAAAATGCCATGGCAAACAGAATAGAAAATGCAAGAAGCGCAATTCCTTTTGTTTTGTAGTAATCAAGGAAGAATGAAGCTGCGAGCAGAGCAACTAATCCAAATACTGTGGCTATTCTGTTTCTTCTGCTGAAATATTCCCCCTTTTTTTCCGGAGGAACAATGTCTCCCATCCAGGAGAACCATGCCGGATAGGCAATTCCGCCGAAGAACATGAGAAGAGAGTAGAATAATATAAGCATCCAGATTGAGTATCCATCAAAAACGCCTTTGAATACGAGGAACCCTGTAAGTCCTATGAACAGCCACATCAAAGACTGGAAGAAAACAAACCAGAGAACAATTTTCTTTCTTGTAAGACGGTTCATCATCTTTATGCCAACAAACTGGGCAAGCTGGTAAAGGAATCCGGAGAATGAGCTTAGAATCCCGATGTGAATTGGTTTGGCATTAAGCAGAAGCGCGAAGGGAATTATATTATTGTCCCCGATGTTTGCAGAGATGCTTGCTGCTGTGCCTTCTTTGATGCTCACGTTGAGAGCTCTCTTTTTGAGGGATTCAGAATCGTGCCCGTTATGCTTCACTTCTCTTTTCATTATATTAGTCAATTATAGAAATCTTTAAATAGTGGTGTATACGCTTAAGTATACACAAAAAGGTATCTACAAAAATCACTACTATGACAGACATATTCGACGCCAAGATTTTATGCAAGAAATGCGGGCTTGAGATGAAACCCCGCGTTTTAGAAAAAGATGGTTTGCAGCTTCGCGCTGTTGAATGCCCTAAATGCAAAGACAAGATAATTCACCCTGCGGATTTGAACTGCATGAATAAATATAATGACATGAAAGACAAGACATTCAATGTCAAATTAAGGATGGTTGGAAACAGCCATGCAGTGAGCATTCCAAAGGAAATTGTTGACCTGATGAATGAACAGCACAGGCTGATGGGCGAGCATCGCAAGAGGATGAGCAGGGAGATGAATGAAATGGTGAAGATGGCTTTTGAAGATTTTGGCAAACTGAGGCTAACTTTCTGGGATGAGGAAGATGAAGAGGAGGAAGAAAGAAATGGCAGATAGAATTGACAAAAAGGATGAGAAGAAAGATGCAAGGAAGAGCGACGAGATAAAACTGAAAGTTGTTGAGGCTTTGCAGGACGATGCTTACAAGGGAATCGCGAGAATTGACCCTGGCTTGATGAGGGCAATGGGCCTGAATCGGGGAGATGTTATTTCGATAAGCGGCGCGAGAGAGACTGTTGCAATTGTTGACCGGGCGTATCCTGCAGATGTTGGAGAGGGGATAATCAGAATTGATGGTTTGATAAGGAGAAATGCTAAAACTAGCGTAGGCGAGAGCATTGCTGTAAAGAAAGCAGCTGCAAAACCTGCCCAGAAAATCGCAATTGCTCCTGCACAGCAGGGAATAATGGTTCAGGGCGACCCTGAGATGTTCAAGAACGGGCTGCTTGGGAGAGCGGTTGTGAAAGGAGATATAATTTCTCTTGGAGGGGTGCAGAGAAGAAGAGATTTAATGGGGGAGGGCATGCCCGATATTTTCGGGGATTTGCAGGATTTGTTCGGACCTGGTTTCGGATTTTCAGGATTTCAGCAATTGAAATTTGTGGTTGTGTCAACAACGCCAAACCAGCCCAGCATAATCGGGGAGGATACAGAAGTTGTTGTCAATCCGAAGGCTGTTGAGGTTTCAGGCGAGGAGAGTGTTCCTGATGTCACTTACGAGGATATAGGGGGATTGACAGACGAGGTAAAGAAAATAAGGGAAATGGTGGAGCTGCCATTAAAGCATCCAGAGGTGTTCGACAGACTTGGCATTGAGCCTCCGAAAGGAGTTTTACTGTATGGGCCTCCAGGAACAGGCAAGACGTTGCTTGCCAAGGCTGTCGCAAATGAAACAGAAGACAATTTTATTCTATTAAACGGACCAGAAATAATGAGCAAGTTTTATGGAGAGTCTGAGAAAAAGATAAGAGATATTTTTGATGATGCAGAGAAAAATGCGCCGAGCATTATTTTTATTGATGAGATTGATGCGATAGCTCCGAAAAGAGAAGAGGTGCAGGGAGAAGT
>JALOQH010000046.1 GCA_025453475.1 archaeon
TCTGTAATGCTCCTGTTCTTCATCTCGTCTTCAAGAATTCCGTGAAGCGCGTCAAGGTCTATGTTTGACTGGATATCGAGCTTCTCCGGCTTGATTTTTGCCTTGTTCATTGTATCAAGAAGCTGGACAGTAACGTGATGGTCGAGCGTAAAGGCAGCGATTTTATTCTCGCTCGGAACATAATAATCAATCTGGTGTATGTTCTTGCCTGATTCATAATCAATAATAAAGAAGCCTGCAATCATGAATGCGTCATCGTACTTCCTGGAAAACTCCTGATATACCGGAGATGCGCCAAGTTTTTCTACAAAGGGCCTTATTTTAGTCATTCTACAAACCTCCAGCGGTTTTCTAGGAGTTCCAGCAACCTTTGTGATTTCATCATAGCCTGTTCTCTATTTTATCCTTTATTTCTTAATAAAACTATCTAATTTCACCTTGAACTTCGGTTTGGCGTTGCCTCGCTCACGAACTGCAATTGTCTTTGATTCTTCTTCCTTGTCTCCGATGACAATTATGTAAGGTATTCTCTGCATTTCGGCGTCGCGGACTTTGTCATTTATTGTTGTTGACTTGAAGTCTGTATCCAGCCTGAGATTGGGGATTTCTTTTCTCAGCTCAGCAATAATCTTCTCGCAGGCCTTGGTATTTCTATCGGTGAAATTGATTACGCGAGCCTGAATAGGGGCAAGCCAGACCGGAAGATTCCCGTTAAGATGCTCAAGGAGAATGCCTATAAATCTCTCAATTGCGCCATAGACAACTCGGTGAAGCATTATCGGGCGAGCAGTTTTGTTATCCTTCGTTACATACTCCAATTCGAATCTTTCGGGCATTGCAAAGTCTAACTGAATTGTACCGCACTGCCAGGTTCTTCCAAGAGAGTCTTTTATGTGGAAATCTATCTTTGGACCATAGAAAGCACCGTCTCCGGCATTTACCTTGAATTTCATCTTTTTCTTCTTTAGGACATTCTCAAGAATTCCCTCGGCCTTGTCCCATAGTTTATCGTCACCTATTCTCTTTTCTGGGCGAGTTGATAACTCTGTGTGATATGTCAGACCAAATTTGGAATAAACTTTATCAATTAAATCCATTATCTTTGCAATTTCTTCCTCGAGCTGCTCTTCTATGCAATAGAGATGGGCGTCATCCTGGGTGAATTTTATAACTCTGAACAATCCTGCAAGAACTCCGGATAGTTCCTGCCTATGAACTGTTCCAAGTTCAGCAATCTTTAGGGGCAAATCCTTGTAGCTCTTGGGCCTTGATTTGTAAACGAGCATGCCTCCGGGGCAGTTCATTGGTTTAACTGCAAAGTCTCTTCCTTCGTATTTTGTAAGGAAGATATTCTCTTTGTATTTCTCCCAATGCCCTGAAATCTGCCAAAGTTTCTTGTCGAGAACCTGGGGAGTTGAAATCTCCTGGTATCCTGCCTTTTGATGCTCCTCTCTCCAATATTTAAGAAGCTCCTGATAAATTATCCATCCGTTGTTGTGCCAGAAAACCATTCCCGGGGCGAGTTCGCTGAAACTGAACAAATCGAGCTTTTGTCCTATAATTCTGTGGTCATTTTCCTTGAGTTTTGATGTATCTAATTTTGATTTGGATACTTCTCTTAGCAGTTTGGTATAGTCATATTTCTCTTCGACAACTTTTCCGTCAGCTCCAAAAGACTTCGACAACTCGGAAAGAGGGTGCCCTTTGCACTTTAATTCGAATTCTTTGTAATATCCGAATGGGGCTCTTGTGACTTTGAGGGATTTTCCTTCAGAAAGGGCCTCGTCTGCTTTTTTTAGCATTTCAAGAGCCAATTCCGGGGCTCCGAGATTTGCAGAAAGGTGTGCATAAGGATAAAGCACAATGTTCTTTGCTTTCACTTCTTTTGCAGTCGTTGCAACTGCAGAAACCATCTGCTTCAAAATATCTGCATTGTCACCTTTTTCAACAGCTGTTAAAACGACGAGGGGCTCTTTTACTTCAATTTCCTTTTCGCGCTCCTTGGAAAGCTCTTCCGGAGCCTTGAGCGCCTTTTTCAGAGGCTTGAATTTAATATAGTCGCAATGCAGTGTTAGAATCTTCATATTTTTGTGAAATTATCCTTGTTTTTAAATTTATGTCAACTTAAATATAAATTTATCAATCTGTTTTTTCGCTTTTTCCCTGTTCTTCTGATGTTCGGCAAGGAATGAGTTTACCTTCTCAATGAGAATTGCTTTTAATTCTCCTGAGAGCAGCTTGCCTGATTTGTAGTCATCGTGGATTTTCTTTAGTCTCTTGTCATCTGGCTCAAAGAACATCCTGAGATATTGGAACGAGACATCAATATCCGGATTGCCTCCAAGTTTGCGGTGCTCTTCGAGAGTGTCCTTGCCGCCTGAGAAAGCATATTTCTTGATTTTGTTTTCAACTTCTTTTGGAGAATCTGTGGAGAAGATTGCTGAGGACTCCTCGCTGCTGCTCATTTTTCCTTCAGTGCCTGTTAGTGGGGGAAGGAACATGCCGTGAATAATCGAGGGCTTATAGTAGTTTAACTTAGGATAAACATCTCTTGCTACTCGAAAATGCGGGTCCTGGTCAATTGCAAGGGGGATTAAACAGGGGATATTCTTTCCTTTTAGGACAGAGGGCAAAATTGCAGGAACAGCCTGCATTGAAGTATAAAATATTGAACCGATGTTCATGCTGTCATTGAATCCGAAAGCAGCCTTCACAGTTGAATAAGTTATCTTTTTTGCAAATTTAATAGCTTCAGGGTACATTAAGCCGGCATGCTTGGTGTCTATGAGAAAATGCGTCTTCTTTGGGTCAAATCCTACAGCAATCACATCTAGCATATTGTCTTTTGTCCATTGCTGAATTTCCTCATAGGACTTGTCTTTAAACAAGAATTTCTCGTCATCTGTGAACTGGAACCACAATTCAACCCCAAACTTGTCCTGAAGCCATTTTGTAAAGTGCCATGTCTGCAAATGCCCGAGTTGAATCTTGCCGCTCGGACCTCTGCCAGTATAAAGGAAGAACTTATTGCCCTTCTCGTATTCATCAAGGAGCCAATTCATGTCGCGATGGGCAAAGAACACGCCGCGGGAGAGCATTGGATGCACTTCCTTAGCGTGCTTTTTTATCCTTGCGATTAACTTTTCGTCTATTTTTGTAACTCCGAATTCCTTAATCAGCTTGTCGTAGTCGACGTCCCCTGAAACTTCATAGGGTGTTACTTTAAACTCTTTTTTATCCATTATTATTGTTATATTGGGAGATTTATAAACATTAAGTTATGCCCCAATAAGATTTATATATAATCGAAGAGTTCAGTTAATATGAAAAAAGCAGGTTTGTTGGGGCTATTGGCCTTATCCTTTATGTTTGCACTGCCTCTTGCATATGCAGAGCTGTTCATAAGTTCGCCGAGCTACTTATATAATGTTGGTGATAAATTTGCGATTAATACAACAGTCATATCAGGGACAAACGCAAATGACTTCCTGACAATGGCTCTTGTCTGTGCGACTGACACAGGAGATAATTCAAGCGAGAAAGAGATGGAAATATTCAGGGTTCCGCTTGCTGTTGGCGCAGGAGAGCAGAAAGTAATCCCTGTTTCAGGCGCATTTGATAATTTTCTAATCGGGGAGTTGAGAGGAGTATGCTCTTTCCGCGCGAATTTTGACGGAAGCACCGGGAGAAGCAGTGATTTTGAACTAAGCAAGAGCATTGATGTTGTCTTAAACACAGAGGGTTTTGCAAATCCGGGGGAGAGCATAAATGTAAGCGGAAGCGCGGTTAAAGATAATGGCAAGCCATCTGAGGGTTTTGTTGAAGTAAGGGTTGCAAACAGTGATGCGAATGCTGCTGGCAGAATAACAAATGGAAGATTCGCATTCAGCCTGCCGATTCCAGAGAATGCGCGCTCAGGCACATATGAAGTTGAAGCAAGAGTCTATGAGAGGGACGAATACGGAAAAGTAACAAATGAGGGAAGCGCCAGAAGCCTTGTAAAAATAAGGCAGATTGTCAAGAAGATGAATATCGCAATAAGCTCGCAATCGCTTGTTCCTGGGCAGGAATTAACTTATTCGATTGTTTTGTACGACCAGGCAGGAGATGAGGCTGCCGGCGATGTCAGCTTGAGTATTTATGATCCTTCCGGCAAGCAGGTTTCAGAGAACCTTGTCAAGGCAGGGGGTACAAATCTCTGGAAGACAGAACCAACCTTTGCGCCTGGAAACTGGCAAATTGGCGCAAAGATTAACAGCATTTCAGGCTCAAACGCGATTTATCTTGAGGAATTGCAGAATGCCTCGTTTGTTATTGAAGGAGATAATCTGGTTATCACAAACACGGGGAATGTGGTTTATGAGAAGAATGTTGAAATAACAATAAGCGACAAAAAAGAAACCAAGGAAGTTTATCTTGATGTTGGGGAGAGCAAGGTGTTCTACTTGTCTGCACCTGACGGAGAATATGAGATAGTTGCGAGTGATGGGTTCAGAGAGTCACAGTTCTCAAGCTTCCTTACGGGAAATGCCATCAGGGTTGACGACGGCGGAAGCAGATTCTGGAGAAAACTGTATCTTCCGATGTGGATTATGCTTATAGCGATTGTT
>JALOQH010000047.1 GCA_025453475.1 archaeon
ATTTTATTTTATTCCGAAAGCAAAAAAAGTCTTTCTTGACTGCGATTTGCAAGTCCGTGCCAGGCGCATTCTTGAGGACAAGTCAAGAAAAGAGAAAAATGAAGATTTGAAAAGCGCGATTAAAAATATTCAAGCCCGTGAAAAATCAGAACTCTCAAGATACAAGAAATACTACAATGTAGACCCGTATAAACCGGAAAACTATGAGATTGTCATAGACACGACAAATCTCACAGTAAAGCAGACAGGAGAAAAAATTCTTGAATTCTTAAAATCTAATTAAGAACTTTCAAATCAGCCCTATAACGGAACTTGTAAGTGCCGATATCTCCTGCCCTCTCGATTTTTAAAATTTTAATTTTCTTTTTTGCCTTCTCCGCCTCGTTTAAAATCATCTCACGCATCCTTCCCACATCATCTTCAAGATAAAACCCATAGTAATGAATAATCCCATTCTTCTTAACCCTTGGAAAAGCAACATCAAGGAAATTGTCCTCAAGATTCGGGCGCGCCATCACAATTCTATCGAACCTCTCGCGCATTTTTGGAAGTCTCCTGCGAACATCTCCCTGAATAATTTCCACATTGCTCAGTTTGTTTCTCTTTGCATTAACAAGAGCATATTTGCTGCATTCCTTGCCCAATTCCACGCTTACAACCCTCCCAGCCTTCGAGTGTTTGGCAATCACAATCGCAAAAGGAGCAACACCTCCGAACATTACAAGCACATCTTCTCCTTTTTTCACCATTCCTGCAATCTTTGCCCTCTCTGCAGCCAATCTTGAAGAGAAATAACAGCTTTCAACATTAAATCTGAATGCGCATCCATTCTCATTATATAATGCCTCAAGATTCTTCTCGCCGGCAAGGAACTTCGTTTTTAACGTGCGAAGCCTTCCGGAGAACTTATTGGTTTTTTCAAGAACAGTTCTAACACTCTTGTTCTTTTTCAGAAAAGCAAGCGCCTCTTTCTTCTTTTCCTTCTGCGTTGTTTTCCTCTCAAACTTCAATATCGCAATGTTCCCAAGAATATCCTGTCCTTTCATGTTTTAATAACTAAATCTCCTTTCATAATCCTTGTGGTCGAACCATTCAAGAATAATAGATACAATCTCCACCTTGGAAGGAGTAGTTATAAAATACAATAATCTCCATCCATCGGGCAGGTCGTACTTCCATAAATTATCTGCCCCGTATTTAAGAGTATACTCTTCTGGAATCAGCCTCTTCGGAATTTGAATACCACAGAACGCATTGGCTTGGATGTCTCGGATTGCCCGCCCAATATATTTGCGGATTTCATCATTTTTGTCAAGATTATAAAACTCCTTCTCAATTTTATCATCTGCAAACTTAACTTCTGAGGGTCTGATAAGCTTCATAGTTTTATTGCCTTTCTATGCGCAAATCTCTTTGCTGTTTCAGGATTCCAGATATAACCCACCTTCCCAATAGAATCTATTGCAATCTTGTTTATGCTTTGCAAATAATCGAGTATCACCAGATAAGTCTGCCACATTACTTTTCTTGGCAGTTTCTTCCATAATTCTGTCCTGTTAAACTCCCCGCTGAATTCTTTTATGGTGCGTTCTACCATTAATACTGTGTCCAGTGTTGGAGACCTGACAAAGGGATTTTGTTCGGCTTTTTGCATAACTCTCAGTATATCAATTGATATATAAACCTTTGCGAGATAAGGTTTAAATATAAATCTACCTAAAAATATCTATAAACAAGAGGTTAAAATGAGGCTAAAGAAAAAAGTTGTGGGTTATGTTCTCTCAATCGCAGGACTTGTTATATTCCTGTACGGCGCAACTCCAAAGATCCAGGAAATAGTTGCGAAAGTGCTTCCTTTCACTAGCAAGCTCCCGATGAGCACAGTCATCACCGCAGGCGTAATAATCGCGCTTGGCGGAATCGGGCTCCTTGTCTGGGCAGCAAGAGAAAAAGCAGAACAGCCAAAGGAAGTCCCGATATACGCAGGGCACGGCAGTGAAAGAAAAATAGTCGGCATCCAGAGAATGGGCAAGCAGTAAATTAGTTCTTCGAATTTTTTAGATTAAATTTTAAAATCAGATTAAAGCGCAGCCTTGGTTCCTATATCCCCGCCAAGCTTCTTCATCTCAGCAATAAGCTCTCCCCTTTTCTCCTCAGCTTCCTTTGTATTAAGGTCTTCTATTGCTTTGTATTCCCTCTGCAGCTCAAGCAGCCTGTCCCTTCTGCTCTTTCCCAAGAATTCTTCAATCTTCATAAGCCCAAAGTACTTTCTCACCTGGTTGTCAAAGATTATCAAGGCGATTGCAGCAATAATTGTTCCCCAGAACAGATACTTTGAGAGGTCATCAAGCTGAGGGTATTTATTGAAGAAGATTGCACCCATTACAACTAAGTAAAGAATCCACCCCGCCTTTCTTCCTGTCGCAGAAGCTATGGACTTATGCACGAAAAAGAAGTAGATTATCAAAGGCAGAAGTGTCAGCAAAGCAACCCCCAGGATGCCATAAGTTGACTGTATCCAATTTTCAATTAATCTCTCTGGCATGAATCTCACAGCCATTATAGAAACAACTGCCGCAATAACTAAAGCAACTTTCTTGTTCTCCTTGAACATAGGCACAGCACTCGCAGCTGTTTTTATCATCACAAAAAGCAGCAAAAGAAGCAAGCCCTTAATGAAGAAGTATTCCCCATAAGCATATTGAGGTCCGATTAAAGCCTCAAGAACAGGGCCAAGAATATCGGCAATTGTCTGCATTGCTGTCTGCATGGTATACCTTATATCGAACGGCAGAGCACTGGCAAATGGCGCAATTGCAAGGACCAAAGCCCCAAGCATAAATCCAAACCTCTTCTTAATATTCATGCTCAAAACAGCAATTCCAACTTTAAAAACATTCTCATAAACTATAAAAGAGAATATATTCCAGAGAGCAATAATAATCTTTATAAACCAAAAAGACATCACTAAATCATGAAAAAAGAGCATAAGTTCCTGGCAATTTTGTTATTAAGCGTATTTGCTGTTGCGATTATTGCAGGCGTTGTGAGCGCCGCAACTCTTGGAGAAACGATAAAAGGAAAGTTATCTGGTCCTGTGTCAGAAGCCACTCAGGGAACAGTCGCGAAGATTTTATTGATGTTGTTGGTTGTTTTATTAGTATACTCCATATTTTCATTTATTCCAATATTCCCCAAGGATAATCCCTATATTCAATGGGGAGTATCAATCATTGTAGGAATTTTATCATTCGTCTTCGTCTCAACGGAAAATATCAAATACATTCTCGCAAATTACGAAGCTCTCGGAATAATGCTGACAACAATTATCCCGTTGGTAATTTTGATTGTTTTTACAACACAGATGAGAAAGAGCGGCTTTGAATATGCGGGATTGATAAACAAAGTATTAATCCTGGGGTATGCAATTTATGTGGGCGTTAGGTGGGCATCAATAACCTGGAATCTTGATACTTCCAAACCAGTACCAGAACTTGCATGGCTTTATCCATTAACCATTGTTGGACTAATTATCTGGTTGATTATTGAAAAATGGGTATGGTACAAGTTCTTAAAAGCAGCTGCTTCCGGAGGAATGGACGAAGCTAAAAAGGTAATGGTTTCTCGCTATGAATCAGAGATATCAAGATTAACTAGAGAAGTGAATGATGCGAAATCAGCAGAATCTAAAGAAATTCTGATAAAAGAGTTCAATAGAACAGCAGCAGATGCTAGAAAGTGGGGTTTAAGCGTAAAAGATTGGGGAACAATGTAACTAAACCCCAATCCTTATAAATTCCCTTTTATTGTTTAATTCATGAAAAAAGAGCTAAGAATTATTGCGCTGTTTGCAGTATTTATCCTGTTATTCTCGTTGTTGCCGTTCATCCGTGCACAGGATGCGGCAACAGCGGGTTCAACTCCTGAGACTTCGCCGGAGCCTGATAATACTGAAGCATCTCCGACTCTTGAAGAATACGGGGAGATGACTCCTGGCGAGCAGATAGAGCAGACAGTTGGGTTTAATCCTGAGAAAGTCCCAAAAACCCCCCAGGAAACGCGCGATTACCTGCAGCAGGAATGGACAAAAATTGTTGTTAGCAAGCCAGTTATCGGCAAAATTCATAGTTTCTTCGTTGCTCACCCGCTTATATTCAAGATTTTTTTCAACTACCCTTATGAGTTTTCCCTGACTTTCTTTATAATCCTCTTTCTTTGGGTTTTCATTATGGTGGCGATGGCAAGCCTGCTCTCGAAGAGCGAGCTGCTTAATGGCCCTGCTTCCTGGGCAATAGGTGTTGGTGCGTCAGTTGTACTTGCCCACACCGGAGTATTCAAAGCATTGTCCATATTCATGTCAAATCTCGCACTCGCAAGAGAGACGTGGTTGATGCGCACCATAATCTGGGTAATTCTGCTGACTATCTGGATCGTGCTTATGTATATTGACTGGGCAATAGCCGAGAAATTAAAGGAGATGAAAAAGGAAAAAGCCGCTCAAAAAACCGCAGAAGAAGCAGAGCAGGCAGGAAAGAAGATTGAGGCTCTCGAAAAAGGCATGAAATTCTCGCCGAATCCAAAAAAGAAATTAGTTACTGCGATAAATGCCCCGGTTGATGAAGTTATCAGAGTTACAACAACTGCTGCTGCCCAGGTCACCCATTCCTGCTTGAATATGGGAACAAATTTGAGAAGGGTCTGCATCAGCACCGCAAAGCATGCCAGAATTACGATAATCACAATCAGCAGATTAAAACTGATGCTCTCGCCAGACTTTAGCCCGAATGCAATTCTGGCCAAAATCTGCAGATTTTCCGGAATAACAACCTCTTTCTCAAGAAGCTTGTCCTGAGCAGCCTGTGCATCTTCCTTCGTAGGAACAGCCGGAGTTGTTGCTGCCGCAGCATCTGCAGCCACTGCCCCATTATCAGCATAAACATTCGCTGCAAGCAAGGCTAAAACAAAAACACACAAAATAATAACGCCCTCTTTTCTCATGATAAAATAACTCAATAACGGTTTAAATTAGTTTCTACCTGCGTTCCTAGAACAGCGTCTTCTGCTTCGCCTGTTC
>JALOQH010000048.1 GCA_025453475.1 archaeon
CCTTCAGAAGCATCTTTTTCTCCTGCCCGATTCTCAATAACAGCTCGTAAGCATCCATATCGTTGTCTATCTCAAACCCGTAATATTCCTCCAGAGCTTTTTTGTTTATCTTTCTAATCTTGTCAATTATCTCGCATGCAACCTTCTCAGGATTTCTAAGGTCCTCTGGATTTCTCGCAGCAATCATTCCCAATTTTGTTTCGTCCTTTTCTCTTGGTATAACCCCGGGTGAATCAATTATTCTCAGGCTTCCTGCCTTGATATACTGAAAACCCCGCGTAGTTCCTGCTGTCGGAGAAACAGCAGCCTTTGCGCTCTTCGCGAGCGCATTGATTACAGAAGATTTTCCGACATTTGGATAACCGACAATTCCTATCTTCGGATTTTCAATGCCCATCTTCTTTGCCATAATCAACAAGCCGATTTTCAGCTTTTTCATCCCGAGATTCTTGGCGCCAGAAACAAAAAATGCTCCCTTATTTCCTTTCCTCAAATCCTTCAGCACGTCATCAGAAATCAAATCAGACTTGTTAAACACATAAACAAGCTTCCTGTGCATCCTCTCAGTCATATTTTCCAGCCCCTGGTTCTTGGAAAACTCAGGCATTCTCGCATCTATTATATGCAGTACTATGTCTGCTTCTTCGATAACCCTGTTCACAATATTCCAAAATCCCATTTGCCTCATGTTTAAACATGGGATTTTCGTCTTAAAAACCTTGACAAAACCTTTAAAAACATAAAAATAAGAGGAATGGTATGAAAAGAAGCTCACGAAGATGGAAGAAAAAGCGCCAGATGAGATGGAAATGGCAGAGAAAGCGCCTTAAGAAAGAGAAGCGCAGAAGAAAGATGCACAGAATGAGAGCTGTCTAAACACCGACGGGATAATTGGGCTATTCTATTCGTTACAACATACCTATCCACAAGAGTATACAAATCTTTATAATGAATTTTTATTAAAGAAAGTTATCAAAAGAGAGTTAAAAAAAGATGACACAGACAGAAATATGGACAGAAAAATACCGCCCAACCAAGTTTGAAAATGTGGTAGGACAGCATGAGATAATAAAGAGGATAAAGTCTCTTGTTCAGGCAATGAATATACCGCACTTCATGTTCGCGGGACCTGCAGGCACGGGAAAATCAACTCTTGCCCTCATTATTGTCAAAGAGCTATTTGGCGAGCACTGGAAAGAGAATTACATTGAACTGAACGCGAGCGATGAGAGGGGAATTGATGTCATAAGGCAGAAAGTAAAGGATTTTGCGCGCACCAAGGCGTTAAAGAATGTGCCCTTCAAGGTAATTTTCCTGGATGAAGCTGATGCATTGACAAGAGAAGCGCAGCAGGCCCTTAGAAGAACAATGGAAAACTACACAAATACGTGCAGATTCATTCTCTCATGCAATTACTCGACAAAACTCATAGAGCCAATCCAGTCAAGATGCGTCATGTTCAGGTTCAAACTTCTCGAGAAAAAAGATATCTCTGAAGTCATGAAAAAAATATCTGAAAAAGAGAATCTAAAACTGACGCCAGACGCATTTGACGCCATCTACGAAGCAAGCGAAGGCGACTGCAGAAGAGCAATCAATCTTATCCAGGCAACAGCTGCAATTTCCATGGACATCAATTCAGACATGATTTCAATGATATCAGCGTCAGCAAAGCCCGCAGGCATCAAGGTTGTTCTCGATTATGCGCTTGCAGGAGATTTCATAAACGCAAGAGACAAGCTTCTTGATGTGATGTTGAGAGAAAGCGTCTCTGGCTCTGATGTCATAAAAGCAATCCAGAAGGAAATCTGGACCCTTCAGATAGAGCCGGAAATAAAAGTGCGCCTCACAGAAAAAACAGGGGAAACAGAATTCAGGATGATAGAGGGCTCTGACGAATTTGTCCAGCTCCAGGCGCTTCTTGCATCTTTTGTACTTGCAGGACAAGGCAAGGCAATCTGAGAAGATGAAATTAAAAGTTCTTGAAGGAAAGCCGAGAATAACATTGACTCTGGGAGAGTTGGAAGCATTAGCAGAAAAATCAGAGCATTTTGATGAACCAGATCATGCGGTGATTGATTTCGAGAGTAAGGCGAGTGCGATAATTGCCCATTCCTCGAGCGATGCATTCTCTAGAATAGCGCCGCACAGGGGCGTCCAGATGAAGTTTCCCGAGCCCGATAAAAATGTCTATATGTTTAATTTAACTGACGAAGGATATTCTGCGCTTAAAGAGCGTGGGTCAATTATTACAGACTATTTTGAAATAGCGGTGGAGAGATAAAATGCATCACGCTAGTTATGCCGAAAAATACCGCCCAGCAGCCTATGCAGATATAATCGGGCAGGAAACAGCTGTTGAAGAAGTGAAGAGATTCCTGAAAGAGTTCCCGAAAAGAAAGGGGCTTATTCTCCACGGACCTGCTGGAACAGGAAAAACATCTCTTGCTCTCGCAGCAGCAAAAGAAAGCAATTACGAGATTCTTGAATTGAATGCGAGCGACTTGAGAAATCGCGCAAAGCTTGAGCAGATAGTAAAGCCTGCTGCAGAGCAAAAGAGCCTCTTCAAAAAAGGAAAGATACTTCTTATGGATGAAGTTGATGGTGTCACAGGCACAGATATCGGGGGTGTTCCAGAGCTTGTAAGGATTCTCGGCACAACAAAATATCCGATGATTATGACCTGCAATGATGTCTGGCAGTCAAAACTCTCTCCCCTGCGTTCAAAATGCAAGATGGTTGAGATGAAAGCTCTTCCTCTCTCCACAATAATCACAATTCTCCGCGATGTCGCGCAAAAGGAAAATCTTGACAAAGAAATCTCATTCTTCAGCCAGCTGGCAATAAAATCGCAGGGTGACCTGCGTGCAGCCCTCAATGACTTGCAGTCCCATTTCCACGAAGATTCTGTGGTTGATGTGACAGAAAAGCGTGATGTCGAGCAGAGCATCTTCAATATCCTCAGAAAACTATTCAAGGAAAGAGGAGATTTCCTCGGTTTGTTTGACACAACAAAGCTATCTCTTGACGAGATATTTCTATGGATAGAGGAGAATATCCCCCGCGAGTATAGAAACGAAGCTCTTGCCAGAGCCTATTATGCCCTCGGGAATGCCGATGTTTTCCGCGGGAGAATCTACAAGGACCAGTCCTGGAGATTCCTCATCTACCAGAATATATTCCAGAGCGCAGGCATTTCATATGCAAAGAAAGTCCCCGTGCAAAACTTCACAAAATACGAAGCCCCAAAGAGAATCCTGAAAATCTGGCTAAACAACCAGAAAACCATGCAAAAGAAGACGATTGCAAAGAAATACGCGAGAATGGTTCACTGCTCAATGAAAAGAACAATGCGGGACTTCGACCTTCTCCGCCCTGTCTTCAAAAAAGAGTCTGTCCAAAAGCAGCTGAAGTTCTCCCCCGAAGAAATCGAGTTTCTCGCGAAATAAAGCTCAGCCGCTCGAACTCAATTTCTTCTTGCCTATGCGCCGAAAGGGCGCATAAGCAGTATTAAGAGAAGTTCTAATTTGCCACGCCTTTTTATTATTTGAAATAAAAATAATTAACCTATAACTCTTCCCCTTTAAAACCCGTCTTTAGAAAAATCAGCAGCTTGCCGCAGCCGCAGCTTCATTGGAAGCAGCACTTGCTGCTTCTTGAGCATAGCCGAATCCAGGGCTTGGCGTTGCAGCAGATGCCTGCTGTCCGCAGTTTGCAGGAGCATCATTGAAAGCCTCGCAGATTCCGGAAAGGTATGATGCAGGACTTCTGCCTGCGCTGGACTGTACTCCGTTAATTACAAGTGTAGGTGAGCCGCCGACACCATATTGCTCGCTTAGCTTTGAGTCTTCAGCATAATATTCCTTTGACCTGTTTGCAACGCAGTCAGCAAGTTTAGCCTTGTCAACCACAACACTTGTAAGACATCTTGATGAATTTGAATCAGCCAGGAAGCACTCAAGGTAAGGTATGAACTTAAGGGTCTGCTCCTCTCTCAGGCAAACCTGTGTATATGTCTCCTGCTCTTCCTTGTCCCCATGCATGAAGTAGTGAACGAACTTTATCTCTCCCTTGATTTTTGTTCCAAGAATCTTGAAAACAGGAATTATCCCTTTTTCTGCCTGCGTGCCATATGGGCAGTGAGTCATCACGAACAAATAAACATATGGCTTGTCAGCCTTAGGAACTTCTTCGGGTGTCTCCTCCTCTTCTGCAGATTCTGTAGTTGCATTCAAAGGAATAAGCTGCGAAATTAAGAAGTTTCCATCAAGAGTCACATAAACAGGGATATTCTGCCCGTTATACTCGACAGTAACTTTATAGAATTGCCCCTCTCTGGCTGTTTCTACAACAGATGCTTCTCCAGAACCCTGCGCAGCGATAAATGAAAGAAGATTCTGCTCAACAACTTCTTCCTTGACAACATCTCCTGTCATGCCTGGAAGTTTGATTATAAGAACAATAAGAAGCGCAAGAGCAAGGAACATAGTTGATGCAATCCATGGATTCGCTCTTAGCTTTGACATGAATCCAGATGAACTTTCTTCTCCTTTTAAACTTATTTAAACCAGAGGCTCATTTTCTGGAAATGAAGAAGGCGGCGTTTATTTCAGTTGTTTCTGTCCTTATCCTGGTAATAATTGCAGGGGCAGTAATCCATTTCAAAACAAAACCCTCTCTTTCCCCGGAATCCAATGCTCTTGAATCATGCAAATCAATTTATTACAATGGGGAAGGCAAGACAAATATAGTCATATTTTCCAGCGATAAAACTGCAAAAACCTATGCGGACAAATTACTCTCATATTCTCCTTTCTCAGAGAATAAAGAGGCATTCAACTTTTATTATATAGACAGCTACCAGCCGGAATGCGAGATGTATCTGGGAATAGCTCTTCTCTGCTATTCACGCGAGCTGATAAAGAAAGCCTCATCCTGCCCGAGCGATTATATTTTTGTTGTAAAAGACGCGGATATAAAAGTAAGAAGCTCTGCCTACATGAATGTTATCAGCCTTAATTCAAGACTGCCTTCTTCAGTGATAGTTCACGAGTTCGCGCACGTGTTCGCAAATCTCGCTGACGAATATGTCCCGTCTCAAATTCCGGACAGCTCAGAGAACTGCGCCCCGGATTGCAGCAGATTCGGAGAAAACTGTTTTTCCGGATGTGGAGAAGACAGATACTACCGCTCAATTGATTCGGGAATTATGAAAACCCTGAATTCAAAAACACTCGGGGCATTTAATGAAGATTTGATTGTTCAAATGATAATAAAACCATCAAATGCGCTGGCAGGAAAAGCAATTTATGGGCCGGTTGACTGCAGAAGAGAGGAGTATTATCTGATAGAAGGAAACTTCTCAAACGGAGAGATAGAATTCATCTCAAAAACAATTGAGCAAGGATGCATTGGCTCAAATGGAATAGGTTCATTCAATTATGACATAACATTATCTGATAACAGTGCCCATTCTGGCAGTTTCAATGCTGAATTGATATTCACAGATTCCCAGGCAGAGGCAGAAGACAGCATTACTGGCGGCGCAGTCGCAAACGAAGGAATATTTCTTCTGAAGATTCCGATTATTGAAAATGCAAAATCTCTTGAATTATCAACCCAGACATCCTCTCTTGAGATTTCACTGGAGAATAAAGGAGACCATCCATGCGAAATAGAATGAATAAAAAAGCAGTCAGTACAGTTGTGGCATCAGTAATAATCATAGGTGTCTCAATTGCAGCAATAGCTGTTCTCTTCCCAATCATCCAGAATGCAGTAAGAGCCCCAATGCTCTCCCCGACAGTAGCATGCAACGAAATGAGGACACTGATTCCGCTAAAAATAATCGATGCCTGCTACACCCCGGATAACGAGATAAA